>JALZVI010000248.1 GCA_023301015.1 Rickettsiales bacterium
TGAGCATTTCATAAGAATGATGAAACGGGAAAAAGGAAACTACGGATCGACACGAATTTTCACGGATCTTGGTTGGGGGAATTTCATTCCGCGGAATACACAGATGACCAAGACTGATAAAATAATTCACGAAACACGCCTATTCTTTCATGACTCTCGTCCACCTTCTCCTTCCTGAAGGGAAGATTCCGCCACGTAACCCAACAGAACGGGAGTTCTCGAAATAACCAAGAGACAATCATTCCTCCCTCTCAGAATCCTTCCGATTCGCAAAAACCCACAGCCTGGGGTTAAGGGGCACGTTATTATGCAACGAACTCAAGATACTCGCACTTGAGAGAATTCCCTCCTCTTTGCAGTTTTCGATTACCGACTTGTTCCAGAAAGTCTTCGCAAAACCATCAAGAATGTCAGTAATTTCTTCCCCAGTTTGATCTGAGGGGTAATCAGACCAATCAAAGAGAGAGCCTGAATGAGGTCTTCTTTCTGACAAAGGAATATTCTTGTAGTCATCTGGTGGCATCCAAGCTGTAAGATGATGCTTCAATGCACCGTCAACTGGACCATCCTGAGCTTTCCCTTGTAGAAATGTCTTCCATAGCGACTCTAAAACAGGGTCTCTCTCTTCTTGGGGTAATGCTCTGACCAAGAAGAATAGCTGTGTTACAAAAATACTGGCGACAAATCTTTTACTGTTAGGCTTCTCTTTTAGGAGAACACTCTGAAAGAGATTCTTCTCGGAATTTGTGTGCTCAATAAATGGAACATCGACAACGCGAAATGACCTCAAACGAAGATACGAGGTAAGATGATTCAACCATTCAGCGAGGCTATGCGTATCTCCTGACGCACATAGGTTGAAGAAAATCAAATAATTCTGAACATGGTGAATGTCAAAAACTGGACGATACGCTGCCTCATTATTATTAAGAATATGAATGACCCACTGAGAGAATTCCTTTGATTGAATCTTCATTGCCTCCTCGCTTTGTTCATTGGCAGTCATGACCTCTCGGGTAATCACTCCAAGAAGTCCGATTCGGGCGATGTGCCAATAGGCGTTGATTCCACCCATGCAGTTGTCCAAAGTCTGAGTTAAACCTGTGCACTTATCGAAGGTGTGAGGAGCAGTGATGACATCAAGATTGTCCACGTAAAATTGATGCAGCATGCTGCAGTATGATTCTCCCCAAAATTGATCTATGGCTTCTTTCAACTTTTTTGAAGGCTTCTTTCCCTCTTTCAACAGAAGATCGAAGATCCTGAGCGCAGCGATTTCAGTCAACTCAATATATCCTGGGCAGGGCGTTGGATCGCTCACACGTTTTTCCAAAATAATCGATAGAACCAGGGGCACCATGAGAACCTTTCGAACATCAGGCTTGTCCCCGGTAAAAAGTTCATCAAGGAATTGCTTCCAAGCTGGCACCAACGATACGTCCCAGCCTTGCGCCTTGAACTTCGTTTCTCGGAAAAGAGAGGTTATGTAAGAAATTTGTCCGTAGTGCTTTTGAGGAAACAGCTCTAATGAAAATAAATTTTGAGAAACTTCATCGACCACGCGGGTAAGATTCCAGCGTTCATACCTCATCTCTATTTCCCCTCTAGAGGCAGGCAGGGCTTTAACAAGCCCGTTAAAGAGAGCAACACCTGTGGCATCCTCATCCTTGTTGTAACCAAGGATGATTCGAACCTTCCTAACCTTAGAACACTCGTCAGAATTGAGATCAACATTTGCCGCAGTTCGAAACTCAGCGTCCATCCCTTCGCTCCGCCAATTACGGTTGTTGAGCACTTCATCCTTAAGCGAGAACACAAAAAGTTCTGTTTTATCTGCACTAAGAAATGACACGTCTACTCCGAATTCAGGTTCAGTTTTCGTTTTTGCAGTTTCGCCGTCTGCACCTCGTAAAAATGGCAGCCGAATAGGTGACCATCCCTTCGCAAGGCCTAAGTTGTAAATGACCCAATCAAAACCTAGTTGGGTCCCTCTTTTCTCTTCACGACTCCGTTCACCCAACGAATGAATATAGTAGGTAAGGAAAGTCTTTTTTTGTGCTTCATCTTTCATATTCTATTCGTTGTTAGTCCTTTGATTCAGTTCCACTGCAGCACTGGTTCTCCGGTATTTTTCTTTCTCTGGTGAAGCAAGCTCAAGCCAAGGTAGCTCCTGAGAATGCTCAATGTGCTTCATCTCCATTTTGGTTTGAGTCCCGTCACTTCGAACAAGCGATGCATCTTTGCCATACGGAAAAAAGATCTGGGTGCACAGGTGCATCAACAATGAAGAGTTATCCATAGCCTTACCCATTTCCTTGGCTGAAATTCGTCCTGCGAGCTGTCTTGTATCGAGATAGTGACTTGTCTCAAAAAGGAATTTCCCTCTACGGTCGTAAAATGAGTCATCGCGGTTGGTTGATGAGTCATGCGCTCTTTTCACCCTCTCTTTAAAGTCGTGATTCACGGCGTGCCCATCAAACGAGTCACGAAACTCACTTGTATTGAAATACTGATATTGAATCTCGGAATAAAGCTCCTCTTCTTGATCTTGAAGTAAAGGAAGATTGGGATCGGTGAGTGCGCCGAAAATTCTGCCCGACGCCTTGGAAGATAATCTCGTTAATTGTGAACCGCAAAAGAGCCGGCGGAGTGATTGGAGAGACATTGTCTTAAGCTGTTCTGCTGGTAGACTCTGATCTGTTACGGAATCTAAAAGGGTCAAGCCAACTTGTTGAATACTTCGGTTCTCATCGACTGAGAGACGAAGCGCAGCAGAATCTAATTCAGGACATTTCTTCACCGAAGAAAGAGAAACAATATTGGACCCCATATTACCCAAAAAATCGAGTAGGCTTTCTGGACTCAACCTCGCAGTAATCTCTATAGTTTTCGCTAACTGTGTATCATCTTCCTTTATTGACCCCAACAGCATCGATAAAAGGTTCCATGTTCCAATGTGATCTGAGGAAATCGGGAGAGCTGCTTTGAGTATCACCAAGCTGAACTCAGGCTCCTCTTGGATAAACTTATCGAGCAAAGAAACTAGGCAGTATTTACTGGAATCTGAGAATCCATCTTCACCAACTTCACTCATCATGCTCTCAAGAATCTTTTTCTTATCACCCACCGAAATTACGTCTCCCAGAAGTGAACGGAGAATCAGCTCCTCAATGAGGCTTTTGTGTTGAATATCCCTCACAAGATAATTCATCAGCGCTTCTATTTCAGCGCGATCACACCCAACGAAAGACTTGTAAAGCACCTCCCTTCGATGGGGATCGTCACTTTCTTCAAAAGCACCGAGTCTCTCAGCAAATTTCTGTCGTAGCTTCTTGTCTCTTTCTTGCCGAGCAATTTTCAAGCAAGCAGATTTGATCATATCTTCCTCTTTCATTCCTCTGTGTTCAGTCTCGTTTTTGAGTTCATCGATGATTTCAAATGCAACATCACTTGCGGACACTCTCCTGTCGAAGATCGTCCAAATCTCACCTTGCGCTAAATCCTCAGAACTTAGTTCCAGTGTTCGAGTCAGTAAGTCCAAAAAGAGGGTGAGATTTAATCCATCATTCCCTCCAATTGCGCGAAGGAGAGATAACTGAGAAAAGACCTCGTGTTTTTCGAGAGATGATATTAATTCGCGAGCAAATTCACTCACCCATTCTGAATGGTTTGCGGTAAGGTAACTCGAAACGAAACCCTCAAATTTAGCTCCATCATCATTGGAATAATTCACTCGCGCACCGAGGTGTTTGAGCGCCTGAATTGATTCAGGAATTGGATGATCGGCTTCAAGATTCTTACGAATTTGGCCAGGCTCCAGATTGGCGAGCTGTTTTAAAAGCTGTGGAATGTCCTTCTTCAACTTAATCCCCAAAGCCTTCAATCCCAGTCCTGAGAGAATATCAGGCTCATTGGGCTCGGTGACATTGTTCATACGGGCAGTGTAACTCTATGAACATACTTTGTGCAAGCCACTCGACAGAGAAGAAGTTAAAGTCGTAAATCGCCTCCTCCCAAAAGGAACTGTCACCCTCATCTCAAAACCACTCAACCGCGAGTGGCTCGCAGACCTCTTCGCCCGCTACGGACAGAAGAAGTGCGTGTAATTTCCCGCATTAATAGCAGAATCTCCTATGCTCTACCGCCTCGAAAAGAAGAACGACAAATTTACTGGCCTCGATCCGCTCCCTTTCCGTGGTATTCGCTTGGAAAAAGACCTTGAAGACCTTCTAGCTCAGAATCTCTTTGAAGTGCTTTTTGAAGAAAATAACCTCATGCCGATTTTTCAAGAACGAGCATGGCAGGAGGAGGCTGATATCTATGCTCTGAACAAGCAAGGTGACTTGATGATCTTTGAGCTAAAAAGAGATGACGCTGGGGCCGGAGCAGTCCATCAGGCACTTCGATACTGCGAGAAGGCTGCCTCCTTCACCTTCGACAAGCTCACAAGAATGCTACAAACCTACTTGAAAGACGACTCGCTGGACCTTCAAGAGGAACACCGAAATGCCTTTGAACTTGAACATTGCCTGAGTAAATCTGAGTTCAACACGGATCAACATCTGATTGTTATTGGCAGCGCCGGAGATGAAGCCTTGATCCGCAATGTAGACTACTGGAAATCAAAAGGGCTATCCTTGAACTTTGTCCCTTATCGCATTTATGAGATTGAGGGGGCTTCCTATTTTGAATTTTTCTCGCTTCCTTATGACGAGCACTCGAATCCAGCTCACAAGAAGGGCGTTATTTTCGACACTAACCTTAGCTACGACGAGGACTCCATCTGGTATATGTGTGAAAGGGATCGGGTCGCAGCCTTTGGTGGACTTCGCTACGTAGTCCATTCGCTACGCAAGGGAGATACTGTGTTTCTCTATCATAAAGGCCGAGGTATAGTTGCGGCTGGTGAAGTTCTTAGAGAACCCAAAGAAGACGATTCGTCGGACGCGACCTATTGTGATCTGAAGTGGCTTACAACGAGGCCAGTGAGAGGGGAGAATTACCCGGCCATGCCCGCAAGTGCAATTAAGGAGGCGATGGAATTCGGCTTCTTCTGGGCAAGAACGCTTAAGGTCCCTTACTTGAGTTCCGAAGAAAGCCAGAAACTCCTCACGGCTCTCACTCGCATCCTCGTAAAATAAACGAAGGAGAAACCCGCGCCAAATCACTCAATGGCGCCCTTAAAAATTAGGAGCAGATTTCCACGGCCCGTTTTTTTTTGCGCGCCCTGCCCTAGGAGAAATAGAACTTGGCCAAGGAGCCTAACTCCGCAAAAAACGCAGCGGCACAAAGGCTAGGGAGTAACGCAGAGGCCAAAACATCCCAGCCTATCATGCTCTGCGTCACTCCCCGACCTCTGCGCCTCTGCGGTAAAACCTCATCTATATCGTCTTAACCGAGCGCCATACTCACTAAGACAACAACATCCCCGCCAAAGCAGCGCTCATTAAATTCGCCAGCGTTGCTGCGAACACTGCCTTTAATCCGAGGCGCGCAATCTCTTGGCGGCGGCTCGGAGCCATCACGCCCAACCCGCCTAGCAGGATGGCAATCGAGGAAAGGTTCGCGAACCCGCAGAGGGCAAAGGTCACGATCCCCTGTGTTTGAGGTGAGAGATTCTCTTTGA
>JALZVI010000249.1 GCA_023301015.1 Rickettsiales bacterium
AGCTTTTCGCTGAGTACATCGTGAATCATCCGTTCATGTACATCATTGGCGACTCTGGAAAAGATACGCTAGGACGTGAAAATGTTTTTAAGGCTCTGAAAAAAGAAGGCTGCACTGAGCTTAGAGTAACTGGTGATATAATATACCGAAAAGGCTTGGTGGGGGATGTGGAAAATAAGGTGCGGCTATTTGAAGAGCATGTTCTGTATTTGAAGAAGCTAAATATCCCCGTTTATATCGTTCTTGGAAACCATGATGACGAAGGCGACGAAGATTTAATGATCAAGCTTTCACGAGAAAATGGAATCAATTATCCCAACCATTTTTATAGCCAACAAAGAGGAGCTGTGTGCTTTGTCTCCATATTCACCGACGTGACAGGCGCAAAGGATATTCAAGCTCTAGGGAAAAGCCAAAAAGAGTGGTTTGCTAACGAAACTAATAAGCTCTCCAATGAATGCAACTTCCTGGTTGGGGTAGCTCACCACATATATAAAACCAACGGGTTTCACCGCAACGATGAAGCGCTAGGTGCGGCATTCTATGAAAACGAAGTTGTGGGCAAGTATGATATGTTTTTATCCGGTCATGACCATCATCTAGAAGACGTTGGCGATTATGGCGGCACTAGGTTTCTTATAAGCGGCGCGGCAGCAAAAGCTAGAAGGTTGCTGGACAAAGAGAAATGGCATGAGCAAAGCAAGTGGGCTGTTGGAAAAAGCCACGGCTATATAACCCTAGAATTCAACGGCAACTGCGAAGACAAAGCAGCTTGCGAGGCGACGTATAAGTTTTATGTCGTAGATGAGCAAGGTGAAGCAAGTATGGAATATGAAAATTCAATCAAGCCGTAAACCTACAAATTAGGCTTAGTTTTTGTCACACCATGCTGCGTTTTTTCCCAATAATGTGGATTGAAAATCAGCTCCCGAAGTGACCCAAAGCTAGCAAAAACATGCAATATATTATAAATCGGGAAGCTTAGCGCCGAAAGAACCATTGGCTTAAACATCCGCTTACCATCATTGCTAGAGCGATAATTAGCCACCAGCGCGAAGAAGATATGCGCCACAACTCCGAATACAAGATTGAAGGTTGAGAATTGCAGGAGCCAATTTGGAAAATTGAACGCATCCACCTCAAAGCTTAGCGTTGCCACACTCAGCACCAGTAGAATTGGCGATAGGATATAAATTATTGGTGGGAAGCCGATGAAGAAAAGGAGGATGAGGAATGACTTGAAGCCCGCCTCGCGGATGAAACGGATTGGCTGACGCATATGCACAATATATGTCTGCATAAAGCCCTTAATCCAGCGGCGGCGTTGCCCCATCCATGCCTTGATACTGCTTGTCGCCTCTTCCATCGTCACCGAACTCACCGCGCCAACGTCGTAGCCATAGCGCTTGAAACGCATGCCTAAATCAGCATCTTCCGTAACATTAAATGGATCCCAGCCGCCAAGCTCCATCAGCACTTCTGTCTTGATATGGTTGCTTGTTCCACCAAGCGGAATTGCCATTTTCATGGCCTCCAATCCGCGCATAACATAGTCAAACCAAATCGCATATTCCAGCGCAAACCAACGCGTGATTTGTGATTCGTTATAGTTATAATAATTCAATCGCCCTTGCACGCACGCCAGCTTATCTCCACCCTTCGCAAACTTTGCTAGCACAGTTTTTAGCTGATATTTATTGGGAATATCTTCCGCGTCATAAATGGTAATAAACTCTCCACGCACATATTGCAGCGCATAATTGCATGCTTTCGGCTTTGTTCGTGGCAGTGAATATGGCGTCTCAATAATCTCAAAATAAGACGGTGGCGCAAGGCGTTTTATTGTTTGAATCGTGTCCTTGTCATCCGCTTCAACCACCAACTTCACATCCAGTCTAGACTTAGGATAGTCAAACGCATCAATGGCGTTTATCAGATGGGCTATCGACCCTCTTTCCTTATATAGCGGGATTAGGATTGAATAAATCGGCAAATCATCGCCTTCATAAATGGGGTCTTTATGCGCGGGCGCCTTCAAAAAAGCAGTTAGTTTGAATGTGATTGTGGAGAAGAATAATAGATTCATCAGCACCGCAAAACTCGTGAAACTTTCCTGCGGCATTAGGATGAACATCGTCAGCAAAGCAGCGATTGTAATGATGAATAATGGCCCTGAGGATTTGGAAAAGATCTTCTGCGCTGAAAGATTGGGACTTTTCTTCAGCAGTCCAAACCGCGCCCGCTCATTATCATCACTCTCAAAAGTGCGCTGCAAGCACCATAATATATCAAGCGGAGATGTTATAACAAAATTGATCTGCTTATACGGATATTGCTTTACTGCCCAGCTACGAATTTCATCATTAATATCAGATGCCGCAAGCGTTATCGCCTCCGCATCTTCGCGCCAGGGGATCACTTCCATCGAGAAATATTTCTCTTTCTCCGCCGCATTAATCAGCTTCGGGTTTGGTTCGTCAACATTCAAATAGACAAAGTCTACGCCAAATTTCTCAGCAATTGCCTTATGAAAAGCCAGCGGTCGAACAATATTTTCCGACATTAGGATTTTGCCGATTTTAGATTTGTCGATCTGCTGTTGTTGCAGGGCAGCCTCAAGTGCTTCCTTATCAATCAGCCGCTTTTCCAGCAGCACCTCACCAATTTTCTTATCCTTAGCCATTGGTCAATATTCTACGCCCCGCACGGCGTAAGTCTATTAAAAACTAAACCAGCTCGATATAATCAGCCCGTTTCCCGCCGCCGTGTTTTTGCCATAGAGGTTCGAGATTAAACCTGCTTGAACAGTCAGGCCTTCATCAAATTCATATGCCGCGGAAAGCTGAACTTTGAATAACTCATAATTCCCTGCGCTCGCGGTGCTTGCAATATCTGTCAAAGCCACCTCATGCGAACTTTGCGCGAGCAATAAGATTGGGTAATCTTCAAATGGTCTTGCCCCCAGCGTTGTCTCAATCTTAATCATATCCCCCAACTCGTCAGCGCTACGGAGGCGATATGTGGCCGAAACTTCGCCGAAGCTGTCATGCTCCTCAAAAACACTTAAGCCCTCTCCATATGAAACGCGCAGCTCAGGAATTGGTCTGCTGCCCTCGGGGTTGATGGAAGCGTCTTGTTCAATCGGCAGCTTCACCCGTGGCTCTACTGAAACCGTATAGTCGCCACCGTCATAAATCTCATAGCGCGCGAAAAATTCTGCATAGGCTGCCTGGTATTTATCTAAATCCTGAACATTGCCCGCCACCCCGTTGCTGCTGACAGATTGCAAGCTCAAGCTTCCGCCAACAGTCCAATCTTCGTCTAGCCCGTGCTGTATATATGGTGAGATTTCTCCCTTGGTGAATTTTGGACGAGCAATTTTGTCGCCATTCAGATCGAAGAACTCATTTGTGCTCTGGTAGCTATAGTTGATAATCGTCTGGGTTGTGCCTTCTTCCTGCAACCAAGCTCCGGCATATGCAGGGGAGGTGGTCAGCGCGAATGATGCGCTAGTTAATACTGCTAGTGATTTTTGCAATCGATTCCGTCAGTAGTGACTTGTGATTTTTCGCAGAATTCTTTAACAAAATGTCTGCTGCGATTTTTGCTGCTTCGTCCACAGCTTCTTTCTTCACATTTTCAATCGCCTGCTGCTCAGCACGCTTAATCTTACGCTGTACAATCACCAATTTGCGCTCAGCTTCTTCGTTCATGTCTTCTTCAGCTTTTTGCGCAATACGCTTTGCTTCAGACTTCGCAGTTTCAATCATCTCAGATGCTGCTTTCTTTGTTTCTGCCGACTTTCTCTGCGCTTCTGCCAGTAAGTCTTGTGCTTCATTCTTCAATGCCGTTGCTTCGTCAAGCTCAGCTGCGATTTTCGCTGAACGAGAGTCCAGTGCTTCTGCCAAAAATGGCCATACTTTCTTATAAAACAGAACTGCAAAAATCGCGAATGCAACCGCAACCCAACCAGAGTCGCTGAGTGGCCCAGTATCACGCGGAGCTTCATTCACATGCTCTGCAACGCCTACTTCTTCAATTTCTGTAACTATATCACTCATATGTCAAATCTATAAATTATTAAGCCGCGGCTTTTTCTGCCATTCCAGCGGCGATTTCTTTTGAAACTTTTGCAATAATCCCTGTTGATTCTTTCTCAATCTCAGCAATTTTCTTCTCTGCACTCGCCAAAGACTTATCAATCTTTGCCTGCAAAACTTTGCGTTGTGCGTCAATGTTCGCCTCAGTTTTGCTCATTGCTTCTTCCAAAGTTTTGCGCGCTTCTGATGTGGCTTTGTCTTGAACTCTTTCATATTCAATTTCAGCGTCCACCGCGTTATTCTTCAGTGTTTCTGCTGTGTCGATGTCGTCTGCAATGTGCTTTGCACGTGCGTCTAAAACATCTGCCACATTCGGCAAAAGCAATTTTGAGACAAGAATATAGAAACCGATGAAAATTATCAGCAGCCAAAAAATCTGTCCGTAAAAAGTATCAAATGCTAAATGTGGCATTGTTTAAGTCCTTATTTATTTGTTCGGCTATTATACAACGAACAAAAGAATCATCATGCCAACAAATGCTAGCAAGCCCATCAACTCGGCAAAAACAGCACCAAGAATTGCTACGCCACGAATTTTTCCTTCAGCAGAAGGGTTGCGCGCGATACCTGCAGCAGCGTTACCAAAAATATTACCAATACCAATCGCAGCACCAAGCATACCAAATGCTGTTAAACCTGCGCCGATAAATTTCAAAGCTTCTAAATCCATTTTTCTTTCCTTTATTGTTATAGTTTAATTCAAAATCACTTAATTCTTATATTCCAATTCTTAGTGCAATTCAATCGCTTCATGCAAATAAATGCTTGCCAAAAGTGCGAAGATATATGCTTGCAAGAATGATACAAAAATTTCCAAGCCAATCAAGCCCACAATCACAGGGATTGGCAGGATAATTCCCAGCACAGGGCCAAAAATTCCCATGCCCCAAAGCATCAGAATAAAGCTAGCAAAAACTTTCAGCAAGATATGTCCCGCTGTCATCGCCGCTGCCAAACGCACTGAAAGGCTGAGTGGGCGAGCTAGGAATGATACGAATTCAACAATCGCAATTGGCGCAACCAAAGCCGCTGGCAAACCTGCTGGCACAAATAGCTTGAAGAAGCCAAGGCCATGATTAGCAAAGCCGATGATGAGAACTGAGCCAAACACAATCAGCGCCAAGCTGAAGGTTACGGCGATATGGCTGGTTGAGGTGAAGCTGAACGGTAGCATCCCCAACATGTTCGTGAACAATATGAAAGTGAATAATGTGAAGATGAACGGGAAATATTTACGCCCTTTTTGCCCCATATTCTCTTTCACAAT
>JALZVI010000250.1 GCA_023301015.1 Rickettsiales bacterium
AGCATTACGAAGGCTAGTTTATAATTCTTCCCCGCTGGTTTTTTTAACTTCCTCCCCGCTCGCCTACTGGCTCGCAGACTGAGGAAGCACTTCGCTTAGCGAGTGGCTGGCAAGGCATGCTGTCCTTGCGGATCATGACATTCCGTCATTGCGAGCATAGCGCGGCAGGGAGAGAGTTAAAAAGCCACAGCCCTGAGCATTCTCAGTCTGCAAGGCGTAGCCGCAGCGGGGAGATATTAATAACTCAGCCTTGAGCGCGTTTCAGTCTGCAAGCGCCTTGGCGCGCCAGCGGGGAAACAATTATAAACTCTACTGATACAGCACCCGCACCGCAATTGGGTCGTCGGTGGTAGTGTAGACGCCTAAAGATGGAGTGCCTTGTATTCTGAGGCGCGCACCGATATAGGCTGTGTCATTGACTGTCTGCCCTGTTATCAAATGCCCTGTAGCCACATTCCCTAGCCCGCTGCATGTATATGTTGTTGAGCCAACATACATACGGCCTTGGTTATAGCGAAATGTATCAGTTCCGTTGGTCACTTCTCCGCGTCTTTGGCACGAGAGATCAACCATTGAACCAGGAGTTCCTGCAACACGGAACGAACCTCTCACGCCCGACGTAGGGCAGTCGTAGTTAGTGTTATTTGAGCATGTCAAATTACCATTCGCAGGGTCGATCGTGATATCATTATTTCCGCCGCCAGAAACACCAATCGTACCATAGTCAAGCGGAGTGACTTCAACGATCGCCAAGCCATCGCTGAAAAGCACACCAGTATCAAGAGTTGAATCTAGCGCAAAAACTTTTTGGCTTAGGAAAAGCAGAATCAACAAAGGGACAAGCAAACAAAAGCTGCGCACTACCCCTCTATATATTGTGATTAACCCCACCATACCATTAATATAGCATAATATATGCCAAAAAGTATAGTTGTAGTCTATTAATAAATGCGCCACCCTAATAGGCAAAATGTTAACATTATCTTCAATTTGATTTATATTCTATGAATTTAGCGCTTTTTGACTTAACCCAGATTAACCCCGGTTAACTACTTGAGCCATTTGCGGCGATACCAGAACCAAATTCCGCCAATTGCAGCGCCAGCGCCAATTAGCGCCGCGGGGATAAATGAGATATCTTTACGCATATTCACATAGAATTCCCAGTCCACAATCCATTTAGATTTCGTCTGCGCAACATACTCGGCGTCATGCTGCTTGCAGTGTTTGTTAATCTTTTGCGTTAGAACCCAGCTTGCAGGAAGGCCCGTACAGTGATCTTTTTTGCGTGTTTTTGCCATCTTAACCCACCTCCACCATTGCCAATAATTCCGCAGCTTTTGCGCCAATTCCGTCTAGCAAAGCCACATCATCGCCATATGAAGTCCGAACCTCCAGCATTGTCAATCCATGCGGGTTTTTCGCAATCACCCCCTGCACCACTTCCATTCCTTGCGAAATTTGCGTGTGCAGCATGAATAGAATCGCTGAGATCTCCTGCTTCGTCTTCGCAATCTTTTCCTCATGACTCAAACTTTCATTCACCGTTATTTTTAATGCCATTATGCTACTCCCAATGTTGTTATTGTTCCGCTTGATCCTATGAATTTCAATGCACCTGCCTCCACATAAAGCACACCGCCCGCTGTTGGTGTTGCTGGTGTTACGGCGGTGTTGCTCAAGAAAACAGAGCCATCATCGCGTAATTCATGCCCAAAGCTGAAGCTGATTTTTGTTGCCGTCATGGAATATGTGTTCGCCGTGCCAAATGCAAACATCAAGCTGTCTGGTATGGAGTTGGTGATTGGCGCATTTCCATATCCGATAATGCCAGAATTAGCCGCGGCTGCATCAACAGTAACATTTTTGCCAAGCGCAAATGACGAGCTTGAATTTGCGTTTGCGCCTACTCCCATCGCCATGCTGAAGAACCCTGTCGCGTTGCTGAACAGGCCGAATGACGAGGAGAAAGTGTTGTTTGCCACCACATTTGCACCGCAAGTGAACGCAAATGTGCCCGTTGCTTGCGAAGTTGAACCAAATGCTACGCCAGAGTTGCTGCTTGTGCAGCCTGAGCCAACGGATGTTCCTGAACCAACATTGTTCCGCCCAATTCCTGCTCCAAATGTCATTTTGTTATTAAAGCCAATATTCTGCCCGCCGCCAATGCAGTCCACTCCAATTGCCGCCGAGTTTGAGCCTGTAGCATCGCAATTCACACCGATCGCCGCAGCCTTGCTTCGGCCGCTATCCAAGGAAACCCGCGCATCCACACCTGCCGCAAAAGCAGATCCTGCCGTGCCTGCAAGGCTGAGCGTGTTGTTAACGCCCAGCACCGCGCCTTTCGATCCTGTGCCTGTGGCTAGAAAATGCCCTTTTCCAATTGAGAAAAAGCTGCTGCTATCACCCAATGTCACATTGCGAGAACCGTCAAAACTTAGCGCGGATGATGCCGCAAAGCCTCTGCTACCATCGTTATATTGCAGCTGATTCGCCGCACCCGCTGCCGCAGCATCATTGCCATCTGCACCTGCGATTCCTTGCGAGCCTTGTGCTCCGTCAGCACCTGCGACACCTTGAATCCCCTGAGCGCCGTCTGCTCCAGCCTCACCTTTTTCGCCCTGAACTCCCTGTGCGCCACCTTCGCCAGCTTCACCCTGCTCACCCTGAATTCCTTGCGGACCAGAGATACCTAGGATACTGGTTGAAACTGAGCCTATCACAATATCCGCCGCAGTTTGCTGCACAGAGACTTGACTATCCACTCGCGCATCCGCCAAGGAAACCTCAACGCCCGATGCAACCAGCGCGGCCTCATTCACACTCACATTCACCAACGCTTCCACGCTGTTTTCAACGGACGAAACTTGGCTGTAAATGGTGTTCATAATAACTTCCATTTCGCTCATCGTGAAACCTCTGGTACAATTTGAAACTTGCCAGAAATCACCAAATGCACATTTCCAGCGCCGTCGGTGATCTCAAAATCATAAATCCCCACGCAAGCCTTGAGCGCGGCAGAATCTGTTGCGGACATTGAGACAGTGAATTTGCCATCTGCACCGCCCACAGAAATTCGGGAATTTGCGCTAGAAAACTCGGCCAAAACCTCGCTTGACGAACTGCTTTCACGCGCTTGCAATTTTGCCGCAAAACCACTCACATCAATTGGAGAAGAACCACCCCAAATCACCTCAAAATTCACA
>JALZVI010000251.1 GCA_023301015.1 Rickettsiales bacterium
GGAGCGGCTCAAGGGGTGGTCCTGATTTTGCAGCCATTCGCCAAAGTTTTGCGTGCGCTTGGGACTGAAAAAGCATGGATAGTCTATGGAAATGACGGGCTAGACGAAATTTCAATTTCCGCCTCGACCCAAGTTTGCGAATTAGACAAAGGCGCAATCGACACATTTGAAATCAGCCCCGAAGATTTTGGCCTGAAGAGCGCTTCAATAGACGAAATTCGTGGTGGCGATGCCAAACATAACGCAGCTGAAATGCGGGCGCTGTTTGACGGCAAGAAATCAGCATATCGTGACATTGTGCTGCTAAACGCCGCTGCAGCCATGCTAGTTGCAGAGAAAACGCAGACGATTGAAGAAGGCATTGAAATCGCTGGAAATTCAATAGATTCTGGCAAAGTGAGTGAACTTCTGCTAAAGCTATCGACATGAAGAAAGGCTTTACACTCGTTGAGCTATCCATCGTTCTCGTGATTATCGGGCTGTTGATTGGCGGGATTTTGGTGGGGCAAAGCCTTGTTGAAAGCGCAAATGTCCAAGCTTTTGGCAAGCAAATGTCACAATATAAAATTGCTATTGAGCAGTTCCATTTGAAATATAACAGAGTCCCAGGCGATTCTGAGTTTCATGATGGCGTCGGCGATGGTGATGGCAAGCTGGAAGATGCCAACGTACATTCAGGCGGCCAAACCTCTACATGGTCAACTTACAGCTACGAAACACCATATTTCTGGGCGCATTTATGGGATGATGGCTTCTTGCAAAACAGCTACCCCCGCTTCAATACAGACCCTACCTCTGGAATGTCAGTAGCAAAAGGGCATTACCCAAAACTTGCCATGGGCAAAGGCGCTGATTTTGCTGGAGCCGTTCCTTATGCATCTGACTCTGGTAACAGAATCCTGATATGGGGAATTGATTTCTCTCAGACCACCACTGCCACCACAAGCAGTACAAGCAATTGGTATTGTGCATTCACGCCAATTGAAGCGCTGAGTCTTGACAAGAAATTTGATGACGGCAATGCTGACCGAAGCACCGAGTATTCCGCGGGTTATGTTTGCGAAACCCAAGCTGGAACAGGCACTGGTACGAATAACTGTTATGACGGCTCGGGCAATTATAGTGTATCCAGCGGAACTGATAGCAAAGAATGCGTCCTGTTTGTAGACATGTTTAAAAATTAACAGCGGTGCAGTTAGCTGTATTTGGCTAAAACTACAAGCTGGTAGCGCCTAAGATTTGCGCTCCTTTGCGTGATTGAACCAGCACCGCAACTCCGTCGCCGCTCGGGCTTGCAACGGAAATTGTCTGCGCAGCTCCTGTCCATTTCAAAACATTGTTAAATTCCGTCACGCTGTTGCGGTGGTCTAGGCTTCTGCCACGGTTTTCCCCGCGCGTAACTTTGCTTTCAGTATGCTTCAAATACCCAACCACAACAATCTCTGCATTAATATCAGCGGTTTCTGGCAATGATATTTCAATCTTATCTCCAACTTTCTTTGCAGAAACCTTCACCTGATTTGTTTCATTCCCAGCAAAAATCACTGACCTTGCAAGCTTTATTCTATCAGACCCAACAAAAGCATGTTCGCCCTGCACGACAACTTGCGGAGTATAGACCTTTCCGTCTTGAGTGTGTCTTGCATAAAACTTTTGGCGCTCTGTGTTCTCGGCAGAGCTATACGGGTCTTTCCAGCCAATATAGTTCCAATAATCTACATGGTAAGAGAGCAAAATAACATCATCTCTGTCAGCATATTCAGCGGTTAAGTCATCCGCAGGCGGACATGACGAACATCCCTCTGAGGTAAAAAGCTCAATCACAACAGGGTTGTCCCCCGAAGCCTCTGCTTTTGCCTGCGTTGAAACAGCTATAGCAAATACAGATAAAAATAATGACAGTAGTTTTTTCATTCTATAGACCTAAGCAACAAAGCAAAGTTTTCAAGGCCAAACCGCCGAAGAAAATAAAACAAATCCTTGAAAAACTAGCAGCTAAAAGCTAGAAACTAGTATGACATACGGAAAATTCCCAGAAGTGCGCTTGCGCAGAAATCGCCAACATATTTGGTCCCGCCGCATGGTGGCCGAAACTGAAATTACTACGGCAGACCTTATCCAACCACTCTTTGTGCATGAAAAAGCGGAGTCTGTTGAAATTGAATCTATGCCTGGCGTTAAGCGCTACTCTATCGCGCAAATTGTGATGATTGCCATGCGCTGCCGTGACTTGGGGATGCCAGCAATTGCGCTGTTCCCTGTGGTTGATGCAAAATTGCGTGACGAAACTGGCAGCGAGGCTTTGAACCCAGAGAATTTGCTTTGCCGCACAATTAAAGCCATCAAAAAGCAGCTTGGTAATACTATCGGAGTGATTGCTGACGTTGCGCTTGACCCATACACAAGCCACGGACATGACGGGCTGGTGAATGAAAATAACAAAGTTGTGAACGACAGCACCGTTGAAATGCTGTGCAAGCAATCAGTTGTTTTGGCGAAAGCTGGTGCAGACATTGTTGCCCCTAGCGACATGATGGACGGCCGCGTTGGTGCAATCCGCAAGGCGCTAGACGCTGATGGTGAATATAACTGCCAAATCCTCTCATATGCTGCAAAATATGCCAGCGGGTTTTATGGCCCATTCCGCGATGCAATTGGCACGTCAGGAACTTTGAAGGGCGACAAAGCGACTTATCAAATGGATCCGCGCAACACTGACGAAGCGCTGCGTGAAGTTGCGCTAGACATTGAAGAAGGCGCGGACATGGTGATTGTTAAGCCTGGAATGCCGTATATGGACATTGTCCGCCGCATCAGCAAAAACTTCCCGATTCATGTGTTTGCTTATCAGGTGAGTGGTGAATATGCGATGATAAAAGCCGCCGCTGAAAAGGGCTGGCTAGATTATCACTCAACCATGATGGAGAGCTTGATAGCCCTAAAACGCGCAGGCGCGATTGGAATATTCAGCTACGCCGCACTGGAAACTGCAGAGGTAATCAAGAAACAACGCGTTGATGAATGCAGCTTTAGCGGGTAGGAAGACAAGCTTGGAGCTGTCTTTTTTGACTAAAATTGCACCAAAATCATCTCTCGACTTCTGTCGCTGAGCTTTGCTGCTGAGCCGCTGCTGTATGTGAACCACGGGGTGTTACATTGCGGATATCCAATAGCTTCTCAGGGTCTGCAAGAACTTCTACAAATGCAGCTGGTCGAACTTTGCAGCGCTCAAGATATCTAAATTGACCATCTGGAGAAGATAGCTCAGATCGG
>JALZVI010000252.1 GCA_023301015.1 Rickettsiales bacterium
CCATAGAATTTTTGATAAGGTTCCCTTTCAAAGATTCTTCGATGACGAAATAAAACTCACCGTTCTCTAAACGTTTGATTTTACCTACGACGACATTATTAGACCACTCAATGTGGTCTTCAAATACGGGGATTCCAACGCTTGCATGAACCAACCTTGCCGAAAACAAAGACAAAGATAGTATTATTATATTAATATTTTTAATGATTCCGCTAATTAATTGTTTTGTGATTTTTCCCATCGTCGCCCCAATCGTGGCGAGCATTTTGATGCTCATCATAGTTATCATCTGTTTCATTAACAGCCTCCGCTTCCAATGGATTTAAACCATGACCAGGGTTAGGCAACGGCCAAGCATAAAAGTAAAAGGGGTCATAAAAGGGGTCAGGCATGAATGGCACGAAGTTAAGGGCCATTCATGCCTGACCCCTTTTTGTCTGACCCCTTTTCTCTTTTCTTACCGGAAGAAATTCTCCAAAGCCGCTTAAGGTCGTGCCATTCTTGCCTGACACCATAGTTCCCCAAGAATCATCAGGAATCAGCAGCAGACATCTCGTAAACAGGATCCCAGCAGAAGAACCGGAAACAACGATAGTCCGTAAAAAGGGCGCTATTGTAAAACACTCGAATGACCGCTAAAATCCTAGCATGAAGTGTCTGAGAAGAGGTCTCGTTTTTTTCGCAGCCTGTAGTTTTCCTGCAGGGGCTCAATTGGCGAACCCTGAGTATTATTCGCTCTATCACTCTACCTCATCATCGGTCGGGACTCAGTTAATCAATTCTGATGGAACTGTTTTGCATTCGTGGAGTAGCACCTTATCCGCCCCTAGCGCCTCGACGGCCTATCTGAGGGAAGATGGCCTATTGCTACGCAGCGGTCAAAGAGGCGGAGTTCCTAGCGGCTTCTTGCCCGGGTCCTTCGGGACTCTGCAGCTGGTTGATTGGGGCGGTGCAGTTGTCTGGGAGTTCGACCTCCAACAACAAGGAGAGCTGACCCTTCATCACGATATGGAACCGATGCCCAATGGCAATATCCTCGCCACCGTGTGGGACTTCCTCCCCGCGAATGAATTAGCCGATCTGGGCTGGCAACCAGTCGCGGGCGCGAATGGGGTCTGGATGGAGCGCATTATCGAAATCGAACCCAACCTTACTGATGGGTCCTCCGAAATCGTCTGGTCGTGGGAGCTACGCAATCACCTCGTTCAAAATGTCGATGAATCAGCGCCGACCTTTGGCGATGTCTCCACGAGCACCGGAAAGGTCGACCTCAACTTCAATCGCGCCATCACCTCCGGCGACTACTTCCATATCAGCGGAATGGATTTTAATGCCGAGCGGAATGAGATCGTCCTCTCACCGAACAATATCGATGAGCTTTGGGTCATCGATCACAGCACCACCACGGAAGAAGCGGCAAGCTCCGAGGGAGGAGACCGAGGGCGCGGTGGTGAGCTGATTTATCGGTGGGGTAATCCCGCAGTCTACGACCATGGCGGCGGCCCAGCCGCGCCAAAGTTCCTAGAGCGATCCCATGACCCGCGCTGGTTACAATCCCCAGAAACGGGCGAGCTAGTCCTCACGGTTCACAATAATGACCGCGTCGATAGCGACCCCGGAGACAGCGACTCTCAGGTGTTAGAGTTAGACTTACCCATTGATGCGCTGGGGCAGTATCGCGTAGAGCCGCAAAGCACCTTCGGCCCTAGCGAGCCAAAAGTCCGATACGAAATCGATCCGAACCAGCCCTTCTTTAGCACCCCTTTTATGGGTGGCGCGCAGGTGCTCGCAAACGGAAATGTCATGATCACGCTCGCTCTGACGCCAGAATTGGTAGAGGTGGACACGAATGGCATTGTTGTCTGGCGGGCAGAGATTACGGGCGGAGGTTTCATCTTCAAAGCCCAGAACTACCCCATTCACTATGCCGGTTACGGCCCGAGCCTGACCTTCGATTTCGATGTTTGGAGAGCCGCGAATTTTGGAGGAATCGAGTCCCTGGACGGTGACCCTGAAGCCGACCCAGATGCCGACGGCCGCTCAAACCTCATGGAATACTATCTAGGAAGTGGCCCGAGCGAGCTGGACCCTCCTTTCAGCTTAGAGACGAGTCTCAGCGAGACTGAGAGTGAGCAGGTTCTGGCATTCAGCTACACGCGCCGAGCCAACGTCCCTGATGTTCTGGGGCGATTTGAGTTTTCACGAGATCTAACCACATGGGGTCGCGAGCTACCTTCTGGCCCCATCAACGAAGAAGTGGTCGCCGATGAAAATAGCCGCGAGGCCGTGTCCTCCAAATTATTTTTTGCCACTGAAGACGATCGTGGATTTCTGCGTCTGTTACTGGAGAAAGCTCCATAAAACCTCTGCCGGAAACTGGTGACAAAGCCCCCTTTAAGAATCTGATTGCCTGACACCATAGGTCCCAAAATCCTGAACGGCCCATAAAAGTAAAAGTAAAAGGAGTCAGGCATAGAAATGACTCATTCCCACTGGCGTCCTCGCCTTTTTGAGAGCGAGATGGGTGGATGGTCTGACGTGAAAATGTATGGAAAGGGATTGAGAAAATGCACTCTCTCTATGCCTAACCCCTTTCCTTTGTAAAAGCTCACCGCAGGAGAGTTCCTAAACGTAGGATAATCCATCTTGGTTGTCCTCCCTGCCCTCTCCCAAACTCCTCGACCACGTCAGGGCATTCACCTTTTAATTTCGCCTTAAGAACATGCCTCTCGAAGGCTCCCGTCGGAGAGATCACATCCGCAGATTAAGAAGATTTCAGATGATTGGTTGAGGGGGCTAAAATCCGTCAAAAGACGTTCTTAAATAATCATCTGAAATCTTCTTAATCTGCGGACCATTTCCGGAAAGTCTTAAAGTGGGATCGCCAGACCTTCTGGAGCTTCTTGTTTTCTTTAAGCTCATTCTTCAGATTGTGATCCGCTCACGAAGAGTTTGGAGGCCCCTGCTCGCGGCATTCGGCATCAGGTTCCTCGTCATTTTTCTGACCGCGATTGCCCTCTCTTTCATGCC
>JALZVI010000253.1 GCA_023301015.1 Rickettsiales bacterium
CACCAGCTGTTGCACCTGCTTGTTGATTTGTGCTTCCTGATTGTGTTCGTGTTTATCCTTGAGCACGAGTAGTCTCTCTATGTCCTGCTTGCGAACTAGCTTGCGGGCACCTACAGATTTACGCCATTTCTGTTCTGTTTGAAACAGGTATACGTTTAGATTATCCTCTATACAAGCTTCTATATGAGCGTCTGTCATATCTTTAAGGAGTATGTAAGTGAGAACTTCCTCGCCACTTATACCGTAGGTTCCCCATGAGAAATTCTCCCTGACTTTCTCGTGTCCTTCATAGTAACTGACAGACAGGTCAGTCGCAGGAACTATGTTGAGAGAGTGTCTCAAGTATTCTCTACCTCCGTCAACAATGTAAACCTCCCCGTTGGCATCCTCGTGGCTATGGAAGTCATGGGTGCTCCTAGACTCTATGATGGTTCCATCAGGGGTCTGAACTGCATTGCGAACTATAGCAGCAGGTGAAGGCTCTTTAGGAATAGCTGCCTGCTCTTTATCGTAACTCTTCAATATCTGTTCAATCGTTTCCTGCATCTCTTTATCTCGGTAGTGTTGGCTTATAGCTTGTTCACCTCTTTCATAAGGGCTGTTGCTCATGATAAATCCTCTCTGCTTCTAATTCCTAATTCTGTGGGATGCCTAGGTATACCATCCCTCGTAAGTCCCATGTATTTGAACTTAACTAGTTTACCTAGGTAAACGTCTCGCTCTTCCCATCTGCGCTTGCGACTAGGCAAATCACCTGTGGCTGTGACTTGGAACTCAACGTCCCTCCAAGAAACGGTGTACGTCCCAAGGCTTCCAGTCGGTTCAAGTCCTTCTTTCGCTGAGCTTCTGAACGTGCGGCCAAGCTCATTTGTTTGGGCGACATTTGTGTTATGCATCCGTTCGGTAAAGCCAATAATTGTTCCTTCATCATCATCAAACTCCTTTATTTTTAAAGCCTGACCTTCCTTAATGGTAGACCTCCCACACTTGTATAGGCTATCCAAATTACGTACAATGGTTCCGTCCAGAGAAGGATTAGTAATATTCTCCGCGTGTAGCACCATCAGTTCTACCATACTCTCCACTACCACGTAGGGTACGATTTTAATACGAGGGTCGTCCACGTTTTGAACAGCCTCTGATAACATAGCATGCCTCTGCTCAAAGGTCTTACCTTCAATAGGAGCATCGAACACATGGTAGATGAAGCTTCCTTCTCTGTCACTAGATTGGATGAAGCCCTGCGTCTTCTGGAAGTCCCCGTCGATTTGAATTTCACCATCTGTGGCTAGCATAACTGCTGCCGCAGCAGAGGCTAACTCACCTCGAAGCCACTGGTTCCTGATGGGCTTCATAGAGCGCGAAAGCAGGTCTCCCTTGTGTAGCAGACGCTCTCCGTCCCATTTCTTTTGCACTGCACAGGGGAAGGTTACTTTCTCCAAGTCTATGTTCCGTGCTAGTTGAGGTTTAAATGTAGTCATAGTTGTTTCCTTGTTTATTGACACGCCGCGCAGTCGTCTTCTTCCAAGATAATTTCACGTTGTAATGTTCCTCCAATGTTTTCCACTCTGCTAGGAGCTTTACTCCTACAGTAGTATAAGCTTTTTATACCCATTTCCCACGCTGTCAAGTGTAGTTTGTTCACATAAGGCTTACTTGCGTCAGAATTAATGAAAACATTAAGGCTTTGGCTCTGTGTAATGTAAGGTGTACGCTCCGCAGACATAAAGATAACCTGCATCTGGTCAATCTCGAAGGCTGTTTTAAATACGTCTCTTTCATCCATTGGGATAGATTTCAAATTCCTGACTGACCCACCATCTCTGAGAATTTCTCCCCAAACACTTTCTTCATTCAGACCATACTTCTGTAGGAGTATCTCTAGGTATTTATTCCTAACTGTGAAGGAACCTGATAGCGTCTTATGGGTGTAAATCATACTTGGCACAAGGTCTCCCCCTGCAGAGGCTCCCCCACAAATGATAGAAATAGATGCAGTCGGAGCTACAGCAGACGTATGAGTGAAACGCCTAGGCTCTTCCTTCAAGTCAGCATTAACCCAATCTGGACAAGGCCCCTTTAGTGCTCCTAGTGCTATGTTTGCTTCCACGTTGTATTTATCAAAGGCTTGGAAGAAGCTTCTGTTGAACTGACGACTCTTAGGAGAACCAAAGCTCCAGCCTTTAGACATAAGATACCCATGAAAGCCCATCACTCCTAGTCCCACGCTGCGTGACATTTTAGCCGAATGAACAGCCTTGGCATGAGTCGCAGGCGCAGTATCAATGAAGCTCTGCAGCACATTATCAAGGAACAGAAGCACGTCCTGTACGATTTCCTTGTACTGTGACTTCCACTCGTCGTAGCGCTCTATGTTGAGGCTAGATAGGCAGCAGACAGCTGTGCGCTCTGGACTAGTGTGTTGCACAATCTCTGCGCAAAGGTTCGACATACTGGTCAATAGTTTCTGCTTGAGCATATGCTTAGGAGCACCTCTGTTAACGGCATCTATGAATAGAATATAAGGCTCACCTGTAGCCATACGTAGCTCAAGAATTTTGTGCCAAAGGTCTCTAGCCTTAACCTTCTTGATAGTCTCTCCTGTATGAGGGGAGACTAGGTCATAGTCAGTATTAGCTTTAACAGCAGTCATGAACTTATCATCTATCACAACTCCATGATGTAGGTTCAGACACTTACGCTCAGGGTCTCCCCCTGTAGGCTTACGCATCGTGGTGAACTCTTTAATCTCAGGATGATGAATGTCTAAGTAGACAGCAGCAGAACCTCTACGAAGCGAGCCTTGGCTGACAGCTAGAGTTTGGCTATCCATGGTTTTCATGAAGGGGATTACGCCTGAGGTTTTACCTACACGGCCAACACGCTCTCCAATGCTTCTCAAGTTACCCCAATAAGTACCTATACCCCCACCTGCAGAGGCTAGCCAGAAGTTTTCCATTTGGGTATCCGCAATAGACTCTCGGCTATCTTCCACTTCGTTTAGGAAGCAGGAGATAGGTAGACCTCTAGTCGTACCCCCATTGGATAGTATAGGTGTGGCAGGCATGAACCAGTGCTTTGACATGTAATCGTAAATTCTCTGACCATGTGCATCGTCTTCTTGGTAGGCTGAGGCCACTCTTTTGAATAGTTCCTGAGGCGTTTCGTCTGGGAGAAGATACCTGTCATACAGTGTGTCTTTTCCAAAGTCAGTTAATAGCTCGTCCCTCTCAGGACGGATTTCGATTGTTGTCATTTAAGGGGTTCTCCAGTTTGGTAATCGTTATATATTATACTCGTTCTCTATGCAAGAGGTTCAAATTTTTTATTCCATTCACCTTTGGGACGAGTGTAAAATCTCCTAGGGTGCGGGAAGATGTGTTCGTATTCTACATTAAGGGTATGGCTCTCAACATCAACAACTATTGATACAAAGCGGTAAAGACCCCCTTTATAATGCTGGTGAGTAGCCATAGGTGCTATAAGTTTTAGAAGTGAAGGGCTTAAACCTAGTAGTTCTCCGTGTAAACCTGTGGCCTTTTTTCGTTCCTTAGCCATAGGTTTGTATTGATTAAAGTTAGCTTGGTTTTCTTCAGGACTCAGACTACTGTCCCAATACTTAAGGCTTTCAAAGGCTGCTTCATTAACAGCAGTAGCTAGTTCTTCCAATGTAGGTAATTCCATTGTTTCCATATTGAATAGTTCTTTCTTTAGTTGGCGGTGAGTGACAGGATTCGAACCTGTGACTCTCGGTTTTGGAGACCGAAGCTCTGACCACTGAGCTACACTCCCGCAATTGGCAACGCTAGAGGGACTCGAACCCCCGACACTCGGCTTCGTAGACCGATGCTCTTCCAGCTGAGCTACAGCGTTAAAATATCATCCGAATATCTACCTCTTTGGAGAATATGGTTGACCACTTTTTTAGTTTTTCAATCTTAGTTTCCCTGTGTTCGGGAGAAATGGCTATCATCTCCAGAAGTTCCAGTATCACTAGCACGTCCTGAACCTCTTCCTTCAAAAGTTCAAGATTACTCTTATCACCATTGAAAGGTTTGAAGCTCGGGCCTGTGCGCCTAACTTTAGAAACTGCTTGTATAACTTCTGCACACTCTTCCTGTAATAGGTCGAGGGCTTCCTGATAGGCTCTTTTAGGTATTCGCATTTGAATTCTCTTTCATCTTTGATTTACGGATAGTAATTTCCTGTCCACAAGCCTTGCATTCATGTATAACTTTAGGGTCTACAGTCATGAAAGCTTCATCCCATGTTTGTAGAGTACCTCCGCAACCACACAGGTCTTCTGTGTCCCTCATACGGTTAGCTTTTAGCTGTTCATGGTGACTTAGTTGTGAACTACTAATAGTTGAAACATCTTTTCCATCCATTAGATAACCACCTTGGCCAGACCTTCAACGATGTCCTCTAGACCCTCTTCCAGTAAGTCGGTATCTCCTACTATGGCAGGCACTACGCCTACTACTGCTTTAGTAGTACCTACAGCTGCTGCCACAGTGCCTACTACTACGTCTTCAATAAAGTTAAATAATCCCATTATGGTTCTCCTTGTTAACTCTGGTTAAGTTAGCCAGAGGTGCTTGTCAACTGCCAATTCTCTATTTTATTGAAATTTAGCACGATTAGAGAAGTGTCCCCTCCTGAATGTGTCCTCCATAAAGCATCTACACCCGCCCTCTTAGCCATATCGTATAGGCCAGACTTGTATTCATTGGTGTTTTTTATCCCTACATACATCTTATAAGACATCTGTAGGTAGGTAGTGTCCTCGGAGAGATTAAAACTGTATAGATTTTTACCGTAATCATCTAAGCAGGTGAGGCTGTTGGCGTAGAACGCAGGCACTACAGGCCATTCACGACTGACCTGCTGCAGTACCAGAGGGTTAGGCCGCTTAATATCTCTATCGCTTGCATGGTAAAATAACATGACCCAACATACTCTAAGAGGTATGTTGGGTCAATCAATTGGCGGCTCATACGGGAGTCGAACCCGTGTCTCACCCGTGAAAGGGGCG
>JALZVI010000254.1 GCA_023301015.1 Rickettsiales bacterium
ATCCGCAACACATTGGTTGATGTAAAAACCGCCGTATTCACCACACCAATCCTCACACCATCAGGGTTCTCAACCTTCATCATCTGCGAACGCACGCAAAAAGAAACTGCCGAAGTAACTGATGCGCAGCGCGAACAAGCGCGCGAAGTTTTGAAGCTTCGCCGCACAGAGCTTTCTGCAAAGAAATATTTCCGCACACTGCGCCAAGAAACAAATGTCGATATAAGGCTATAATTTGTCACTCCCAGATCCACTCCAGCTAGCGCAAAAGAACGATTTAATCGCCAAGAAAACCTTAGGCCAGAACTTCCTGTTCGACCTAAGCATCACTCGCAGAATTGTTGACTATTGCCCTGACTTGGCAGAGATGAATGTTATAGAAGTTGGCCCAGGCCCCGGCGGACTGACGCGTGCGATCATAGAAAAAGAACCTAAATCCCTCACCTGCATTGAGTTCGATGAGCGTGCTGTGAAGGCGCTGGAAGCTTTCGGCGACCACGCAAACGTCATTCAGGGTGACGCACTGCACATGGATTTGCGAGAGCATAGCGACTCACCTCGCGCAGTCATCGCCAACTTGCCATATAACATCGCCAGTAAACTCCTTACCAACTGGCTCTATCAATCCGCGGATTTTGAGTTCTTCTGCCTAATGTTCCAGCGCGAAGTTGCGCAGCGCATTGTGGCAAAAAACACCGACTCAAATTTTGGCCGCCTCGCAATTTTCACCCAAGTTTTTTGCGATGCCGAAATCCTGTTCGACCTCCCGCCCGAGGCATTCAGCCCGCCGCCAAAAGTGACCTCCTCCGTCGTAATGCTCCGCCCACATCGCAAGAATCTTGATGTTGACATAAAGAAGTTGGAGGCAATCACCAAAGCCGCATTTAGCCAGCGCCGCAAAATGCTGCGTGGCTCGCTCAAACAAATCTTCCCCGATGTTGAAAAAACCTTGACGGAAGCTAATATAAACCCACAATCACGCGCTCAAGAACTCACACTAGAAGACTATGTCAAACTCAGCAAAAAAATCTAAACTCAGTATTTCTCTATCCGCGATCGAAGACAACTTCAAGCGTTTGCAACAACAGCTTGGCGGAGCAGAATGCGCGGCAACTGTAAAGGCCGATGCATATGGGCTGGGCCTAGAGCCTGTGGCAATTACGCTGGCAAACATAGGCTGCAAAACTTTTTTTGTGGCTCATCTAGACGAAGGAATTGAACTCCGCAAAATCCTCCCATCCGCCGAAATTTTTGTTTTCCACGGCGTGCAAAAAGGCGAAGCGGATGAGTTCCTCGCAAACAACTTACTGCCCGTACTAAACAATCCAAGCCAGCTAGAAAACTGGCCACATGAAGCGCCAGCCGCCGCGCATATAGACACAGGCATGACCCGCCTCGGCTTTTCCCTGCAAGAAGCTGCAGCACTTAAAGGGCAAAATTTGGTGATGATAATGACCCACCTAGCCTGCGCTGACATTGCAAAAAACCCATCCAACTACGCACAGCTGAGATATTTTGACGACGTCGCTAAGCAATTCCCGACCACCCGCCGCTCAGTTGCAAACTCTCACGGCATATATTTAGGCAAAGAATTCCACGCCAACATCGCCCGCCCCGGCCTTGCGCTATATGGCGGGAATCCAAACCCTAGCAAGAAAAACCCAATGCAAAATGTGGTTCGCCTCACCGCCCCAATCTTGCAAATCAACTATATTCTCGAAGATTCCAGCATCGGCTACGGCGCAACATACACAGCAAAAGCAGGTGACGTAACCGCAACAGTTGCGATTGGCTATGCCGACGGCTTAATGCGTGCAATTTCCAACAAAGGCAAATGCTACATCCAAAACTACGAATTGCCCATTGTCGGACGCGTTTCGATGGACTTAATCACCATAGACATAACAAACTTGCCCGAAATCTTCCAAAAAGTGGGACAAGATGTTGAAATTCTCGGAAATCACTATACCATAAGCGATGCAGCAAAAGCTGCGAACACAGTTGAATACGAAATTCTAACAAATCTGGGCAACAGATTTGAGCGGATATATAAATAGGCGAATTATGATTTTTCCACTTAACATTTTGCAAAATATCGGCGCAGTTATGATCGCCTTCATCACGTCCACTGGGCGCCTTTCAATGTTCGCTGGCAGCGCAATATACAACTGCTTCCGCCCACGTTTTTACTGGCGCAACCTGCTCCGCCAAATGATGGAGATCGGCTACTATTCCCTCCCCGTTGTTGGTCTAACCGCCATTT
This sequence comes from Rickettsiales bacterium, assembly GCA_023301015.1. Next base: position 2,264 of record JALZVI010000254.1, read on the forward strand.
TCACCGGCGCAGTTCTTGCCTTACAAAGCTACACAGGCTTCTCCCGCTTTTCTGCAGAATCAGCGATTCCTAATGTTGTCGTACTATCAATCACCCGCGAGCTTGGGCCCGTTTTGGCTGGACTTATGGTGGCTGGGCGCGTTGGCGCTGCAATGGCAGCCGAAATTGGAACAATGCGAGTGACCGAGCAAATTGACGCTCTCAAAACCCTATCCACAAACCCAATTCGCTTCCTAATTGTCCCGCGCGTAATCGCCGCCACCCTAATGCTACCTTGCCTTGTGCTTACAGCAGACATCATCGGTGTGTATGGCGGATATCTAGTAGGCATCCACAAACTCGGCTTCTCTGAAGGGCCATATTTGAAAAACACGCTCGACTTTTTAGAGTTCTATGACGTCTACACTGGGCTGGTTAAAGCAGCAGTATTTGGCTTCATCATCTCGATCATGGGCTGCTATAGTGGCTTTCATTCAAAAGGCGGTGCTCAAGGCGTTGGCGCAGCAACAACAAATGCGGTTGTTTCCGCATCAATCATCATATTATTGATGAATTATTTAATCACAGAACTCTTCTTCTCAAGGTAAGAACATGGCAGCAGCAAAAAACAAAGACTTGAAAATCAAAATCGAAAATCTTCATAAAAGATTTGGCGACAAAATTGTGCTGGATGGCGTCAATTTGGAAATTGCTAAGGGAGAGTCACTCGTCATCATCGGCGGCTCTGGCACGGGTAAGTCTGTGCTTATCAAATCCATCTTAGGCGTGATCGACCCTGACAGCGGCAGCATTGAGATTGACGGCGAAGAGGCTACAAAATTCAGCCGCTCTGCACGTGAAAACTTCATGGCAAAAATAGGCATGCTCTTCCAAGGCGGCGCACTGTTTGACTCATTGCCAATCTGGGAAAACGTAATGTTCCGCCTTCTAAACCGCGAAAAAATCTCGCGCAAAGAAGCAAAAAAACTCGCGGTAGAAAGCCTTGCTGACGTTGGCTTAAGCGCCGATGTTTTGGAACTTTCCCCATCAGAACTTTCAGGCGGAATGCAAAAACGTGTCGCCCTTGCCCGCGCAATTGCCGCGAAGCCAGAAATTATATTTTTCGACGAACCAACAACTGGCCTTGATCCAATCATGTCCGACGTTATCAATGACCTTATCGTGAAATCGAGCAAGAAGTTAGGCGCGACAACCATCACAATCACCCACGACATGGCCTCTGCCAGAAAAATCGCCGACAAAATCGCAATGATCCACAAAGGCAAAATTGTTTGGTTCGGCGACGCAAAAGACGTGAACAAAAGTGGCAATGAGTATGTAGAGCAGTTCATCAACGGCCGCGCAGAAGGCCCGATTCAGATGGATTTACGGAAGTAGAGTTTTTAATTGCTTCCCCGCGGCGGCTTATCCTTGCAGGCTTAGTTTTTAATTTGGCCTCCCCGCTGCGCGCCAAGGATCTTGCAGACTGAAACATCCTCAAGACTGCTGGTTAGGAGTTCAATATATACAAATCAAGAACAACGTGAAGTCACAAGGCTAGCAGATATTGCCAGCCTTGTGCGTGCGAAGCACTGTCTCAGTCTGCAAGCAGAAGGCGAGCAGGGAGACAATTAAATACTCCCACTTGCGAAGCATGAAAAAATATCGCACTATGAGAGACCATGAACTTCGACCTCTTCAACAGCCAAGCGATATTATATTTCCTAATTTTCTGCCGCGTCGGAACGGCTATGATGCTAATCCCTGGATTCAGCGCGTCATACGTCACCATGCGCACAAGACTGTTCCTTTCCATCGCCATCAGCTTAGCCGTTGGCTCAATGCTCGTACCAACATTGGAAGTTGAAATCAACGACACTCCAGTCGGCATGCTCGTCGCAATTTTCGCGGAAGTCAGTATAGGCTTCATGATTGGCGGCCTTGCTCGCATAATCGGCGCCAGCATTCACATCGCAGGGATGATTATGTCAATGCAATCAGCCATGGCGCAAGCCGTTTTGTTCGACCCCAGCCAAGGCTCGCAAGGTGCAATTTTTGGTAACTTCATGGAGATCACCGGCCTTGTTTTGCTGTTTTCCCTAAACCTACACCACCTCCTGCTCCTCGCTATCGCCGGCAGTTATGATATATACCCAATCAGCGAACTTCCAGACTTTGCCTTGATTGCAGATTCTGCTGCCGCGCTGATGAGCAACAGCTTCCTAATGGCCTTCCAGCTTGCATCTCCACTCATCATCGTTGGCTTACTCACCAACCTCGCATCTGGATTACTCGCCCGCTTGATGCCTTCATTTCAGGTGTTTTTCGTTATCACGCCAGCTCAAATCATGGTGTCATTCTTCCTGCTTGGCGCAACGCTCTCATCTACACTTATGTGGTATATTCACTATCTGGAAATAAATTTCACCCAGTTCTTGCAATAGCTATTTCTTAGATGTTTTTTTCTGTGGCGGTTGCAAAGCAGCCAACATCTCTTCAGGCAAATTTCGCAAATTAACATCGCGCTGAGGAAAAGGAATTTCAATGTCATTTTCCTTAAACAGATCCCAAATTCTATATAAAATCTCGCTCTTAACATTCGCAATTCCCTGCTGCGGGTCGTCGATCCACGCACGCAGTTCAAAATCAACCGAGCTATCACCAAAACCATGCATCAAACATTTTGGCTCAGGATTTTTCAAAATCCGCGGGCTAGCGCCTACAGCCTCAAGCAGCAACTCTTTCACTCTGTGCATATCAGAATTATACGACACGCCAACTGGAATATGCAGACGAATTCTTTGATCCGAATATGACCAATTCTCAACCTCATTCGTAATCAAATTTTCGTTAGGAATAAGATGCTCCTTCCCGTCACGCGTCAGCACAGAAACGCAGCGCCCACCAAGCTTGTTCACCCAGCCATAAGTGTCACCAATCGCAATAACATCACCAGGTTTCACAGATTTATCCAACAAGAGAATAATCCCGCTAATCAAATTTCCGAACACTTTCTGCAAACCAAAACCAATACCCAAACCAAGAGCACCAGAGAAAGCAGCCAGTGCCGTAAGATCTAGCCCAACAATATTGAGCCCAACCAGTGCGCTAATTGTATAAAGCCCAATTGTTGATATCTTCTGGAACAGAACTTTTTGCGATGGAGTAAGACCAGAAGCTCCAGACAAGCTACGGTCAAGCAGCCTTGAAACCACTCGCACTACCCAAAAGAGCACCACAAATGCGAGCAAGCTTTTCAAAACCAGCAATGCAGAAAGTCTAAAGTCTCCAAGCGTAAAGGCGGCTTCATCCAAGGCTTTCACCGCTCCATCAAGCCAACCGATAATATTGAGGGCTGCAAATGTCCATAACGTAATCGCCATAATGCGCGACCAAAAACGGCTGCCAATTATCCCCGATGTGAGGCGGATCAGAGCCCACGCCGTAGCCAAATTTGCAATTAAATTCAGCACCTTAACAGGCTGCTCACCCCCCTCACCTATCATTGTCACAACCCACAAACCGATAACCAAATAGATTATAAAGAAGATCTCGCGGTAGCTAATATGAATAAGAGTGCGTCGACTTTCTCGCTCTTGCAGGCGAGAATTTAGTGCAGCAGCAGTTTTTTGAGACAAAATTTTCGCTAAGAAAAAAACAGCAACAACCGCTCCCAGCTGAACCAACGAGGCCGTCACGAAGATATTAACCTCCAGCCAAGCCCACAGCTCCGCAGCGTTTTTGTCTAGCCAGTTCGTGTATTTATTCACTTCGTTCATGGATATCCTCGGTTTTTTTAGCTTCTAGCCTACGAGGTACAGTAGCAATATGCGATGAGTTTTACTAGGATGAATATGTGGGGTTTTATTCAGGCCGTTAAGAAATATGCCCGTAATCAAACTTAGGTTGCAATGAATAAATTGGTTACAGTCTCTGTGCTCACAGATGACTCTATATTAACATTATCTTTCGATAGATTATTGCTCGCTACCTTTGCATCCAATGCATAGTCTCGACTTCTTCTATCTGACGACCCAATACATCTTCCAGTTTACCTATATCTACACCAGAGAAACAATAACTCTGCTCATGTTTATCACCACTGCTCCTAATACCACTGCCGCACCTACGTACATCACCCCCAAACCAAAGCAAGGAAGTAGCAACTGCTATGGATTTATTCTCAACATGTTCATCTAGCTTTAAATTAGCTAACCGGAACTCCAACATTTCCGGCCTAGCACCTTTAGCTTTTTCTACTTTTAAGTTTTTTGCATAATCTTTTAAACAATTTACAGCTTCCTCATAGCTTTCCATACGTGGAATTTCCCGACTTTCTGGCATCTCCCACAGATATCTTTTAAAATCCCAAGAAATTTCTTCAGTTACATCTTCCACAGCCACCTCACAACAAACTCTTTTTCATTAATCTTTAGAACATAGAGAATAATTAAACACAAAGCAATGTTTTCTAATATAAGTTAAGGACTGTCTAGCATTCAAGAGTCTGTAATCTGTAATCTGTAATCTGTAATCTGTAATCTGTAATCTGTAATCTGTAATCTGTAATCTGTAATCTGTAATACA
>JALZVI010000255.1 GCA_023301015.1 Rickettsiales bacterium
AATCGACCCAGGGGGCGGCGTTACGACCTATTGCTATGATGAACGTGGACGTGCTTGCGGAAAAATTGACGCAGTTGGAAAAGAGACGAGCTGGGAGTATGATGGCCAGGATCGGATCGTTCGTCAGGTAAGCGGCGGTGGTGAAGTCACTATTAAGCATTATGATGAGCATCATAATTTGCTGCGAATTGAGCACCCTAGAGGTGGGGGAGAAACCGTCAATGAATATGATCATCTTCACCGACTGGATCTCGTCACCGATGCAAACGGTAATGAGGTTGACTATATTTATTTCACTACTGGAGTGCACAGAGATCGAGATCGACCTGAAATGGTTACAGATCCAGTCGGAACGACCACCTATGAATATTACGATAGTGGACCAGCGAAAGGGAAGGTGAAGGTATCTACTAATGATGACGGGCTCGAAACCGAGTTTGCGTATGATTCATACGGACATCCGGATTGGCAGGATTCTCCGGGCGACTTCCGAACCGATTTCGCCTACACGCCAAGAGGTGATCTCGACTATGTCTTGGATCCGAATAATATTAAAACGGATTATACCTACAACAAGAGGCGTCAGGTTACTAAAGTTGAGCATGATAAAGGTGGAGCTGATATCGCTGTTGAAGATCGCACTTATAATGGTCAGGGTTTGCTGAAATCAGTTACCTCACCTCTCGGGCAACCGGGGGTGCGTGTCTCGACAAGTATAGAGTATTCTCCGACCGAGAAGCCGACTTTTAGCTATCTTGTCAATGAGACCGCCACAGATACAGACGATTTAGTATCTGAGGTGGTCTATGATGGTCGGGATTGGGCTGTGGACTCTTATGATGCGAGTCGCCGTAAACGTTCTACCGTTTATTATGCTAATGGTGAAGTGGATTACCAGGTCGCTCCAGGGATGCGAACGACAAGCTTTACTCAGGATGGGAATAGGCGCCCGCTTGAAACAGTGACACCCGGTAGTAACTTGGGTTCGCGGACCACAGGGCACGCTTATTATGTTGGTGAAGCCAATGCCAACCTCCCTGGGCATCCTAAATCCAGTTTTACTGATGCCGATGATAATACTGCCTATTCGGAATTTGACCGGACGCATCAGCTTCGGTTCTTTACCAATAAAAAGGGTGCGACATTTGAGAGGCGTTATGATGGTTTAGGGCGCACGACTGAGGTGATTAGTCCCAGTCCTGATCTCACTATACGTAGTTTTTCGACCACATATAACCATCGAGGTGCCCCTGTGACGGTTACTGAGCCCTCTGGGGATTCGGCCACGTTTGCCTATGATCCTACGAGCGGTCGTGCAGATTCGGTGACCTATTCAGGTGTTGGGGGAGGCACGGTCAATTTTGATGCCTACGACGACAATGGCAACGTAACGGAGCTTTCTGAAGGAGCGATGGAGGTTGTTCGTGAATACGATCGGCGAAATCGAGTGACTTCCTACACGGATCCCAATGGGAATGAGATTGGCTATCGGTTCTACCCTAATGGGAAGATTGCTAAACTCATTTATCCTGGAGGGACGGAGAATGGCACAGGGCATGTCGAGTATACCTACTGGAAAACAGGACGTCTCAAGAACGTGATCGATAGGCTCGACTCTATTGCCCCAAGTGAGGTTCGCACCACCACCTACCACTGGTATATTGATGGACGTTTGAAGCGCATTGAGCGCCCCAATGGGACTGAACGACGGGTTGTCTATGACGAAGAGGGTCGGCCTGAACTGATTCAAGAGGTCAGCTCGACAGGTCAGCTGCTGCATCTTTCAAAACATGAATATTACCAAAGTAATGAAATAAAATCCAGTTACGTTCTTCCCCAATCTCCCGAAAATAAGCGAAAGTATATGGACTCTCTTTCGAATGCGACTTACCGAAGTGACAATAGTCTTCTTACTTTTGATGATGGGCCTGAGGTGGAGTACGACCTTGATGGGAATATGACTGAGGATACGAGTGGTCCGCTTGGTTCTTATTCCTATGATTCTCGTAATCGCCTACTGGAGGCAGCAGGAACAAATTACACTTATGGCCCTGAGGGAAATCGGCTGAGTAACAGTGAAGGTGGGGCTACTTATGTGACCGAGGCTAATCTGGGTTTGAGTAAAATTCTCCAGAGAACAAAGAATGGAGAAACCGTCCGTTACGTTTGGGGGGCAGGATTGCTCTACGAAGTGGATTCTTCGGCGCAAACCACCACCTACCACTACAATTCTGGGGGAAGCACGATTGCGCTGACTGATGAAAGTGAGGAGGTGATTGAGCGGATGGATTACTCACCCTTCGGAAAGATCATTTATCGCGAGAATTTGAAAGAAGACGGCGATGGTGAACTTCATGACACGCCGTTCCTTTTTACCGGATTTTTTGGGAACCAGACTGACGAGAATGGGCTTATCTACATGAGAGCTCGCTATTATAATCCTAGGTTAATGCGGTTCTTGAATTCCGATCCCGCCCGTGAGGGTTGGAACTGGCATGCTTATGCCGGAGGAAATCCCATCTCATTTGTTGACCCTACAGGCTTGGGGATCAGTAGCGCCTTAGACGCGGTTCAGACCACATTAGGATTCCTTGGGATGGTCCCAGGAGTTGGAGCTCTCTTTGACGCTGTTAATGTGGGTGTGAGTTTAGCGAGGTATGGCGCTACAGGGAATAATCGTTTTTTAGGCGAAGCTGCGCTCAATGCGGCTGCGTTTGTGCCGATAGCTGGTATCGCGGTTGGTGGAGCGAGGTTAGGCTATAAAGCGGGCCGAAGTGCTTTTGGGGCTGCCCCAAGGAGTGCAGGGGGAGTAAATAGGGGGCTGAGTAGACATGGCGGAATATTTGATGAAACATCTTTAGGCAATGGCGGTTCAATTGTGAATTCAACAGGGTCTATTAATCAAAACGATATAGCTCCTC
>JALZVI010000256.1 GCA_023301015.1 Rickettsiales bacterium
AGGCGGTAATCGGGATCACTCAGGGTATCTCTTCAAGAAATATCATGAACTGTATTCAAAGTGGAGAGATTCCGGCATTCAAACAGCAAGGGACCTCCTTGAAAAAGACGGGCAAAGCGTTTGCTTAGTAGGCCTCGACGTTCAGGAGTATTACTATCGGATTGAATTAGACTGGGACTGGCTGCGAGAGCAGGTTAGAAGGGAGGTCCCAGCCAATCCGATGATGAAAATCTTCATGGCAGAGCAGCTGATGGGGGGAGAACTTTTCCGATGCATCGAGGATATTTGTAAAACCTATCGCAAGGTATTAAGCCCTCTACTGGCTATCACACATCCAGATCTTCCAGATTCAGCAACCTGTTTACCGATCGGATTATCGGCGTCTCCTGTTATTGCCAACTGGTATCTCAAAGTATTCGATGATGCCATTCTTGAGAAGGTTCGACCAGCCTACTACGGGCGATACGTTGACGACATTCTGATGGTGATCCCGCTTCGGGAGCCGCCACCAGAAGATGACCCAATAAAGGGCCTTATGGAAGAGCTGCTAGAGCGGACAGGAGTAATTGCTTACGATTCCAAGCAGCCTGATACGGAGCGCTTTGAGCTTTGCTCCCGGCCTGGTCTCTATTTACAGAAGCAGAAATGTGTCATTCAGTTCTTCGATGCGGAGCACTCGACAGCCGGTCTAGATAAGTTTCAGAAGCAACTTGAGGAGAATGCTAGCGACTTTGCTCTTTTACCAGTAGAAGAGGACGATAGTCCACTAGCGCAAGTTGCATACAATCTTTTGTATGATGGATCGGTGAATAAGTTACGCAGCGTGAAGGCGGTTGCGGCCAATAGGTGGGCGCTGGCGGTCCACCTAGCGAAGCAGACACAGCTGCACCTGATGACCGAGGAGGGTTTGGACTCAGAGTTGAGGGATGAATTGTTCAAATTCTTCAAAGGAAGCAACGCAATCAATTTTTGGGATCTTTGGGAACGCGTGATCGGGCTTTTTGTAGTGGCCGGAGCAACTGATTCAGCTCGAAAATTCACGGAGGAGATGCGCGAGGAAATCATCAAAATCCAGTCCACGAAAATATTTTTCGAGCAAGGGGGAATTCGAGACGGTGTTGCGATTAAACTTAGAAAAAGTCTTCTTGGACATCTTGAACTATGCTCGGAAATTTGCTTCGCCATTTCCGGTGAAGTGGATTTAGATTGTTTTGGTTTTTCAGAAAAATGGAGGGAGTCGAACTTGATTCGACATCATTTAGTGGGCGCTCCTCTTATTAATTACACTAATTTTGAAGGAAACCTGTCGAACCCAATTGGAGCATCGAATCTGTCAATCATTAGTGATAAGGCTAAAAACTCCCCCAGATTTATTCACTTTGATGAATGTCTTAGCTTCGTATCTTCCGATTACGTAGTTCCGCCTCGGAAGGATCTAGTTGAGGCGGCAAACGAGGTTTACGAGATATTTCATGGTTCCTCACATCCTGATGTAGTCAGCCAGAATTCAAAGAAAGCTCCTAAAAAGAAAAAGAAATGAATGGATTCCGGAAAATTTCCATTGCAGCGAGAGCACCCGATTTGCACGAAAAATTGCGAGTAGCAGTGGGGCACATTGTTGTTAGTGAAGAGAATATTAAGAGGAGCATCGAGGGGCACCCCAATGTTACCCGTAAGCGCAAGAAAGCGCTTTCTCAGCTCCTTAATGATGTCGTCAGGTTTGGGGTCCGGAACCCTACTAAAAGGATTGATCTACTGGTTTTACCTGAAGTTTCAGTCCCTCATCGGTGGGCTTCGTTCATCACGAGGTGGGCCAAAGCTCACCAGATTGGTGTGGTTTGTGGCTTGGAGCATCGTGTCGACAATAAGGGCCGGGCTTGGAATGAGCTTCTTGCCGCACTTCCGTTTCGGGCATCCAACGGTTCAAACGAGTGCACTCCAATCCAGCGCTTGAAGAAACACTACTCTCCAGAAGAGCGGTTCCAGATTGAGCAAAACTCGCTTAAGGTAGCTGATCTCATATCGAGGAGCCGCTACCAACTTTTCCAATGGAGAGGAGCTAGCTTTGCCGTCTATAATTGCTACGAGCTCGCAAGCTTGGAAGACCGCGTCACATTCAAGGGGATGGTGGATTTCATTGTATGTTCCGAATTCAATAAGGACATAAACTACTTTTCAAATATTGTAGAGTCTGCAGCACGTGATCTTCATTGCTACGTAGTTCAGGTCAATTGCGCGCAGTATGGAGACTCCCGCGTCGTGAGCCCTTCGAAAACTGAAAAGATGAATCCATTGAGAATGAAAGGTGGCGACAATCAGACCTTTCTTACGATGGAGTTGCCGCTCGCAGAATTGCGAGATCACCAAAAGAAGCTGTATGGACTTCAGAGAGATTCGAGAATTTACAAGCCGACCCCTCCAGATTTCGATCCTAATGATGCGATAAAGAGAATCCGGCTCGGTAAGAAGAAGCAAAGGAGATGAAGAGCTATGCCGAAGACCACCTAGTCGAGCAACCAGCCATCCAATTCATGGAGCATAAACTGAGTTGGGACTCGCGTAATGCCTACAACGAATGGGCAGGTGGTGTGAGCTTACTAGGGTGCGAGATGACACCACTCAGACACATTTCATTAAAATAGGCCATTTCACCGCGCGGTGAAATGGCCTAAATCACTGAAAATTATTGATTTTTTCACTAAAAACGCTAATTTCACGACGTCGTGAAATTAGCCCCCGATATAAATACTACAAAAGCAGAGGCTTTGAAGGTGCTCCAAGAAACCTTGGGGAACTGTGGAGAGTTGCTGGAACACGAGTGGGGTGGTCGGTCAACGGGAACTCCCTCAGATCCGGGATATGATTTAAAGCTGCATTTCAAGACATCGAAGGGTCAGGGGCGCGGCCACTCGTGGTGGGTCCACGCAGTGATTAAATCCAAAGTTCACCCGAGCCACGCCAGACAAGCGATCTGGGATCTCCAGCGGAATCCTCCCGCGACCTCAAAAGGAGAAGGAACCTACCCGCTTCTGATTGCGCCGCATATTTCCGACTCCGTGGCTGCGATGTGCGAAGAGGAAAAAATCGGGCACCTCGACCTGTCGGGAAACTGTAATATTGAATTCGGAGGACTTTGGATTGATCGTCAAGGGAAGGAGCGAAAATACAAAGTGGAGCAAAGCCAGAAGTCGCTTTATTCCCCGAAAGCGTCCCGCCTCCTTCGCGTCTTGCTGCGAGGCCCATTGCGTTCCTATAAAGTGGAAGAACTCGCCGCAGCGGCAAGAGTCAGTCTGGGGCTCGTCAGCAAGGTGCGTAAAGTGCTTCTTGAGCAAGATCTCGCAGAAGACAGCAAGGAGGGAATCCGAATCAAAGGAGCTGTCGGGGCGGGAACGATCCTTCGCGACTGGCTCCTTGTTGACGATTTCCCGAGAAGAACCGAGGTGCGGGAATACTCAGTCCTCGCTTCCGATTTGACCTTGGCGGGTAATCTCGTTGCTTTTTGTGCAGCCGGCAACTCACGCTCCGATGCTGATCCCCTATTCACTCAGAACTTTGGAGCTTGGTTGCGAGCGCCCCACAATGTTCCCACCACGGTGTCCGCATATCTTGAGCGGTTTCCTGATGAAGAAGAATTCGCTGAATTTCTGAAGGCTCGACGCGTTCAAGCAGGTGCCGGGAACCTGCGCATCCTTTGTCACGACGACTACGAAGCGCTTAAAATCGGACAGCAAGTCGCTTCCAAAGCTTCAGATTTCCCAATCGTCTCCGACCTCCAACTCTATCTCGATCTCAATGGAGG
>JALZVI010000257.1 GCA_023301015.1 Rickettsiales bacterium
GATATGTTTGATTGCGTTCTGCCAAGCCGTAATGCACGCAATGGACAGGTTTTCACCTCAGAAGGCGTGCTGAATATCAAAAACGCGCCTTTTGCCGATGATGGCAGCCCGATTGACCCAAACACCGAAGCGCCGACGCGTAATTATAGCAAAGCATACCTGCATCATCTGATGAAGTCGAACGAGATTCAGGGTTGCATGCTAGCGACGTGGCAAAATTTGCAGTTTTATCAAGATATGATGAAAAGACTGCGGAGCTAGCCGCGCGCTTTTTCTTCATGCGGCGCGTCCTTCTCTTCTGCTAAATCACTTAAGCTAATGCCAATCTCGTTTTAATTGTTATGAATCTCTATAGCCATTGCAAATTAAAACCAAGTCAAGAGTTAACGCACGTTAAGCCACACACAGATGCAAAACCGCTCTCCTTGTCACAAAAACTTCATGCTAAACTTGTTTTTGGCGTGGTATAATAATAGGATAAGCAGATAAATTTATATAAGTGAAAAAACATATGAAACTATTTTCTAAGTTTAGAGAAGAAAAAGATGGGGTTACGGCAATTGAGTTTGCAATTGTTGCGCCTGTGTTTTTCCTCATTTTCCTCGGCATAATTGAAGTTGGGTTGACGATGTTTTTTGACTCAACAATGAACACAGCCCTTCGCACAGCTGCTCGCCAAGGAATTCCGCAAGGCTATGAAAACATGGCCGACTTGCGTGACAATATGGACGGATATATGGGCGGTGTATATGTGGGTGCACCACAAATGGCGATTCGCGTTATTTCAATCGCACCGCCAACAGTTGATGATGACGGATATATCAACTCTGGTGAATCTGAAGCAGAATTAGCTGAACTAGAAAGTATCTCGGCGTTATTCTCAGACGACCCAGAAGCGTTCGTTGGGTCTTCCGATAGGTTTGAGCCTGGCCTTAGTGACCAAAGCGGAGCAATTACAGTTTACGCCGCGAAATATCAATGGGGCGGGTTCTCAGGAATGGTAGGCAGATTTTTGCCAGATAACTTATATGCAATCAGCGTTGTAAGAAATGAGGTTTTTGAATAATGGATTTTGTAAAAAAATTATTGCGTAGAAAAGAAAACAAAGGCACAGCCGCGATAGAATTCGCGATTTTGTTGCCATTCTTGCTGCTAATGTTCTTCGGCTCATTCGAACTATCTAGATACATCATTGCTGTACGCAAAATTGAAAACGTGACGAATGACATCAACTTCATCCTGTCACGAGAAGGAACAATTTATGACATTGACGGCAATGGCTCAACTAGCGCTGGCGAAGACGCTGGAAGACTTGACCGCATGACAAGAGCGCTTGTGCCTATCTTAATGACGCCAAATCCTTCCGACAATTATGAGCTAGAAATACGTGCAGTTGCACGACCTTTAGATGCAGAGGTTTCTCCAGACGTAGCACGTGTAATGTGGTCGCACAAAATCACCAATACAAGCGGCGCAAACCCAGCAAGCGTAAGCTCTAGCGAATCTGGCTTTACTATTGTAGAATCTACATCAAGCGCATCAGGCAGTCCGCAGCCTTCATCAATTTACGAAGATGAGTTTGGAGAAAGAGCGGAGCTAACATTCCCTGGCCAAACATTCTTGATGATTAATTTCGCATCAGGATACAACCAAATCATCAACAGACTCTACAACCTAGTTAGCCTCAATCTTGGAGATGACGATGTTGAGAAAGTTTCGACCTATGCCGTGCGCAGCAGGTGGTTTGACGATGGCGACGAAGTTTTGCAAGCGAACGAATTTTATAATGAAATGCAAATTTGCTTGGACTGCAATGTATTCCAATCCTCCAACCTAGGCGGCGGCGCTGCAGGGTCAGCATGCGCAGAGGACACAACTGCTCGCCCCAACACAAGCGGCTGCATTTTTAACTAGCGCTGATTTAAAAGCATCTAAACAAAAAAATTGCCTTACGTTTTCAATCTGCTAAAAATATAGCATGAGAAAAAACTTCCCAAAAATTATCCTTGCGGCGTTAGCTATTTTAGCATTCTCACAAAGCGCAATGGCCAACAGTCTCTCCCTAGATTTGGGTGAAGGCGGCGGCTTCACAGCCACAATCGTACAAATGCTCGCACTTGTGACAGTGCTAAGCATGGCGCCAAGCATCATCATCATGGTAACAAGCTTTACCCGCATCGTGGTCGTGCTTTCCATGCTCCGCTCAGCGATGGGTTTACAGCAGTCACCGCCGAACACAGTCTTAATCAGCCTAGCACTTTTCCTCACCGCATTCATTATGGAGCCAGTTTTCACCGTGGCCTACAATGACGGGATCAAACCCCTCATGGAAGAGCAGATTTCTGAGGATGAAGCGTTTGAAAAGACAGCCGCGCCTTTCCGCACCTTCATGCTTGCAAACACGCGCGAGAAAGATTTGAAGTTGTTTATGGACATGGCTGGCGTTGAACAATTTGAAGATCCTGACGACACAGAGCTACGCATGCTCGTTCCCGCCTTCATGATTTCAGAGCTAAAACGCGCCTTTGAAATTGGCTTCCTAATCTTCATCCCATTCCTAATCATCGACATGCTGGTTGCATCCATCCTAATGGCCATGGGTATGATGATGCTTCCACCCGTAATCGTCTCCCTCCCCTTCAAAATCATCTTCTTCGTAATGATTGACGGCTGGTATATGTTGGCGGGCAGCTTGGTGCAAAGCTATTCAGGGGTGTTCTGATGAGCGAATTTGCAACTATAATTCTCGCGGCTGGAAATGGTACGCGGATGAAATCTGACTTGCCGAAGGTGATGCACAAAGTGGCGAATAAGCCGATGCTCTGGCATGTTCTGAGCGCGGCACAGGCGGCGGGTTCGGTGAAGAATGTGGTGATTGTGCAAGACTGCCACGCGGATGTGAAGAAGCTAGCGCTGGAATTTACGAACACAGAAATTGCGGTGCAGCAAGAGCAGCGCGGCACGGGCGATGCAGTGAAGGCAGCGGAAGCGTTGCTGACTGGGTTTACTGGCAAGGCGGTGATTTTAAATGGCGATTGCCCGTTGGTTGGCCTTATGGGTGACGAGCTGGCGGAATTTATTGACGCGAACAAAGATGTGAGCGTGCTGGGGTTTGAAGCCGAAGACCCAACTGGATATGGCAGATTGCTGATTGAAGACGAAAAGGTCTCAGCGATTATTGAAGAGAAAGATGCTAACGACGAGCAAAAACAAATTCGCAGCTGCAACTCTGGTGTTTATGCGGTTGACGCAAAGCTGTTGTTTGAGCTGCTCGCGCAATTGGATAATAACAACTCCCAAGGAGAGTATTATTTGACGGATATTATTGCGGCGGCAAATGCGCAGAGCAAGGATGTTGCGTATAAAATTGCAGCTTATCAATCTGTGTTGCTTGGGGTTAATAACAAATCTCAACTGGCAGATGCTGAAGCAATTATGCAAGACGAGCTGGTGAATGCAGCGCTGGACGCAGGCGTAACCATCACCTCCCCGTCAGATACATTCCTCTCCGCTGACACAAAATTTGGGCGCGATGTAACAATCAAGCCGTTCACTTATATAGACTCGAATGTTGAAATTGCGGATGGCGCACAGATTGGGCCTTTTGCGCATTTGCGTGCAGGAACTCGTGTTGGAGCGGGCGCAAAAATCGGCAATTTTGTTGAAGTTAAAAACGCCAATATCGGTGCGGGCGCAAAAGTTAGCCATTTGTCATATGTAGGCGATGCAGTTGTTGGTGCGGATGCAAACATTGGCGCAGGCACAATCACTTGCAATTATGACGGGTTCAACAAATTCACCACCACCATCGGCGCAGGCGCGTTCATTGGCTCAAACACTGCACTTGTTGCACCTGTTGAAGTTGGCGCTGGCGCAATTGTTGCGGCTGGCAGCACAATCACCAACGATGTTGACTCCGACGCGCTGGCAGTTGCACGCGCGCGACAGAAGAGTTTGACTGATGGCGCGAAGAAGTTTAAAGCTAAGGCGAAAAAGTAACCTTGAGCAAAAAATGGCATTAACAATCATCCCGCAGAAAACGAATTTTAAATTCATCAACAAGCGCAAGTTCACGCTTTTGCTGAGTGCAATTATGCTGGCTGCAACGGTGTTCTTACTACTCGAGCGCGGCTTCAACTATGGCATTGATTTCACTGGCGGAATTTTGGTGGAGATTGCAACAGAGAAAAATGTTGAGCTGGAAGACATCCGCAAAACATTGCCAAGCTCTTCCACATTGCAAAAAATTGATGATGGCGAAGCATTGATGATCCGATTGCCGCTTGACGAATCTCGCACGAATGAAGAAATTGTGGCTGAGCTGAAAGGCACTTTGGCAAGCGTAATTGACGGAGAAGTTGAATATCGCAAGGTAGATTATGTCGGCCCACAAGTTGGTGCAGAGCTGATTGAAACCGCGATTTTCGCCCTGCTCTCAGCATTTGGCGCGCTGCTTCTGTATGTATGGATTCGCTTTGAGTGGCAATATGCATTTGGCGCAGTTTTCTCATTGCTGCATGATTCAGTTGCCGTTGTAGGGTTTTTCCTCCTCACTCAACTTGAGTTTGACCTCTCAGCCGTGGCCGCAATTTTGACAGTGGTCGGTTATTCCATCAATGACACGGTGGTGATCTATGATCGCGTGCGTGAAAACATGCGCAAATATAAGAAAATGGCACTAGAGGAGCTTCTGGATTTGAGTGTTAACGAAACAATGTCACGTACAATTTTAACAGCGGGCACAACATTGCTCGCACTTGGCTGCCTGATTATATTCGGCGGAGAAATCCTCAAAACTTTCTCACTCGGAATGTTCTTTGGAGTGATAATTGGTACATATTCATCCATCTATGTTGCGGCTTTGGCACTACTTTATTTAGACCCGCGTCATGATGATGAAAATGAGTAGAAAACTCAGAAATTTCATGTATTACTATGGGACATGAATTTTCTACGCAGAAATAAATCACTAATCTTACTCGCCCTGTTAGCCTTGATCCTGTTGTCGACTCTGGTTTTTCAATATGTTTCGTACCACAGCCTTAGCGGGAAAGAAAACTCCAAACTTGCGGAGACCCTAAAGCAACGGATTGTGGTTGACCTTAAAAACGAAAAATGGTTTGTGACCGACAATGTTATTGACGGAAAAATCATCGAAAGCGGGGAAGTGAAATTTTCATCTAGCGATGATAACGAGGAAGAGCGGGAAGCACTCGAAGTTGAGCCAAAAGACAAGCCAGAATCAATCGACCAGTATGAGGATGATGCTTATAGCAAGAACTCCCCTGAAGACGATGTAGATGAGAAGGACGATAAACCAGTAGTGAAAGTGATCGAAGAGCTTGACGTGTCTCAGGCAGAAATATCCATCATCGTTTCCAACATGGGCTTAAATGAAAATGCAGTGAAACTGGCTTCTAGATTGCCTAAAAAATTTACATTTGCATTCACGCCATATGGCCAAATCACAACAAAAGCTTCAATTCAACTTGCTGAAGAAGGATACTCCGTTCTAGCGCAGCTACCTACGGAGAGCACGGTTAAGCGTGAAGATCCGGGCAAATTTGGCTTATCTCCAACAAATAGCCAGCAAAAGAACCGACAGAATTATGAAGCCGTTTATTCACTAATCCCATCCTCAATCGGATTCCTAACTCCAGAATACGAAGACTTTAGTGGCGGTAGCGATGAGGACATGAACAAGCTTCTAGACCTGATAAGCACAAAGAATTCTATTCTAGTATATCTGGGAAAATCACCTGAAAAAGTGCGCAAATATGCAGCGGTGAATGGAATGGACGCAATCATCCCTGACTTAACAATTGACAACAACCCTTCAATCCCTGATATCAACGCGCAACTTAGAGCGCTAGAAGTTATTGCAAAAGAGCGTGGTTCAGCAACTGCGCTTGCAAGAGCATATCCGATAACTTTTGAGGCTCTAGAAAAATGGGCGAAGACATTGGAAGGCAAGAATATTAAACTAACAAAATTGGCACAGAGATGACATCAAAATCACAGAAACCATATCGGGAAAGCGTGGGCATGATGGTGTTGAACGCAGACGGCAAAATCTTGTGCGGGCGTAGAATTGACAACGATGTTGAGGCGTGGCAAATGCCACAGGGCGGAATTGAACGCGGCGAAAACCCACAAATTGCAGCCATGCGCGAGCTGATGGAAGAGATGGGCACTAATAATGTAGAGATTATCGCCGAGGCGAAAGATTGGCATTATTACGACCTACCTGAACATCTGGCGAGCCGCTTGTGGAACGGGCGTTACGCAGGGCAAATGCAAAAATGGTTTTTGATGCGCTTTTTGGGCACAGATGCGGATATTAACATTGAAACGCCGCACCCAGAATTTGGCGAATGGGGGTGGAAAACCCCGCAAGACCTGCCTGAGCTGATCGTAGACTTCAAAAAAGAGCTTTATGAACAGGTTCTTGCCGAATTCTCTTCACATTTAGCAAAGCTTTAGTATATTCAGCCTCATATGGGGAGCCGTAGCTCAGCTGGATAGAGCAACAGCCTTCTAAGCTGTGGGTCGCAGGTTCGAATCCTGCCGGCTTCACCATTTACTTCTCAATTGTTTCTCCGTTGGCCTAATGGCTCGCAGACTGAAACAGCGCTTCGCTTAGCGAGTGGCTGGCAA
>JALZVI010000258.1 GCA_023301015.1 Rickettsiales bacterium
CGTCGTCCGCCTTCTCCGATTTGAGCTGGTGGCCGATCACAAGCCTGAGGTCTTCATCAAAAGAAATGAGGAACTGATCGAAGGCAAGGTCGTAGGTTCATGCGAGGCAAAGTCCGTTGCTTAAGTTGAGGCGATGGTCTTCTGATTCTACTTAAGGAATGATGCTTATAGTCCGTGGAATAATAATCATCACTCTGGCAATTTATAACCGTGAATTCAGACAAACACCCAGCTTTATTACAGTTAGGTCGGAACATTAGAGCTTACCGAGAGGAAAAGGGGATTTCCCAAGAGGAATTGGCTCATGAAGCTGGTTTGGACCGGACCTACGTTGGCGGTGCAGAAAGAGGAGAGAGGAATCTCACGGTCCTCTCACTGATGAAAATAGCCACGCCACTAAATGTAGATTTAGAAGATTTGGTCGACGGGCTAGCAGAGGCAGACAAACCGAGCTCTTAAGGATGTCAGCTAAGAAGCCAATTCCGATTATTGATCTCTTTGCAGGTCCAGGAGGACTAGGGGAGGGGTTTTCCAATGTCTTTGACAAGGACGGGAATCGAAAGTTTGAGATCAAGCTATCGGTCGAAAAAGATCCAATCGCACACATGACGTTGAGCTTACGGGCCTTTTATCGTCAATTTCCTCCGAATGAGGTGCCTGATGACTATTATGATTATCTGAGAGGCCAAATTGAGCGGTGCGATTTGGAAGATCGTTTTCCTGAACAATGGGCAGCCGCTTACGATGAAGCCCAATGTCTGACTTTAGGCGAAGATGATATCACGGAAGAAATTGATAAGAGGTTAGCCAAGGAGGAAGTAGATTGGGTTCTTATTGGGGGGCCTCCTTGCCAAGCGTATTCACTTGTTGGGCGTGCAACGATGTCTGGGAAAGGTTCACAGCGGGTAGGTGAAACTCATGCCGAGTTTGAGAAAAGGGCTGCTGAAAAAAAAGCAAAGTTTGAGGCCGACCATCGACACACGCTTTACAAGGAATACCTTCGAGTCATCTCGGATCGATGGCCAGCCGTATTTGTGATGGAAAATGTTAAGGGGATTCTATCAGCCACTCATGAAGGCGAAAAAATATTCCCCAAAATATTGGAAGATTTACGAGAGCCCGGAAGGGCCTTTAATAACGAATCAAAGTATCGTTACAGAATCAGATCATTCGTTGTGGGTGAAAATGAACGGCTCAATGGCATTCTTTCGGATAAAGATTTCCTCATTAGAGCCGAAGACTACGGCATCCCGCAGACCCGACATCGAGTGATTCTGTTGGGGATACGCGAAGACATTTCTACTGATGGCTTGGAGGTGCTAAAGAAGGAGGAGAAACAAACGGTTCGAGAAACTATCGGCAATATGCCCTCGTTGACGGCTGGCTACAGAGGGAAAGACTACGAGTTTGCAAAAGACGCTCTTGGCAACGTTTTTGAGCAAGACTGGTGGGAAGAGTGGCATGAGAACGATGCCTTTCGTGAGGTCTTCGATTTAATGAGTAGTAGGTCGGTTAATGTTCGTTCCGTAGAAAAAGTAGGGGGGCGATTTATCCCTTTTACGAAGAAAAAGGGAGACCTCCTATATGATGAAAGGCTGGGGGGAGTCTGTAATCATGAATCCAGGAGTCACATGAAAACAGATCTCTGGAGATACTTTTACAACGCATGCTTTACTGAGTTGAACGGGGTTTCAGCTCATCTCAGGGATTTTCCGAGGCCCCTTTTACCGGCTCATAAAAATGCGAATGAAGCCGTAACAGGGAGCAAATTTGGAGATCGTTTTAGGGTTCAGGTTAAGAGCAAACCCTCCTCAACCATAATCTCGCATATTTCAAAAGACGGACACTACTATATCCATTACGATCCTCGCCAGAATAGAAGCCTAACAGTAAGAGAGGCAGCGAGGCTCCAGACTTTTCCTGATAACTACTTTTTTGAAGGGCCTCGAACGCAGCAATTCCACCAAGTTGGTAATGCAGTTCCTCCTGAGTTGGCTCGGCAATTGGCTAAAGCCGTAACTGTCGTGTTGTGAGGGAGAATTTTCTCTAGCGGGCGTGAGATTCGAATACAGGTAAGGTGATTGCGCGTAGTTCTTCCAGTGACAAGCTGCGGAGTGACGTCGTCGCTAATTTCCAACGTAGTGCTTTTACCCCCTTACGCATCAGGTCCTCTGAGCTGCAACTAGCGTTTTCTTTTGTCGAAAGCCATGCTTCTGTAATTGCGTAAGCAAGGTCAGGAGAACCACCGATTGATGGCCTCTCGAGTATTGCGGTGAGCTGATCAGCCCCCAGTTTGCCATCCCAATAAAGGTCCCCGAGAATGGTTCCAGCCCACCAAAGACGCCCGAGCTGATTCCTTACGCGACCTCGTGGCCCAATACCGAAACGCTCCCTAGCAAATTTCCATCGCCAAATTGTGACTGGAGCGAGTAACCAACCGTTAAAGTGGCACCACACAGCCATGTCGGAAACGTCTGCATAGTAGAGTGGTAATTGGCTGATTAGCTGGGAACATGCGCGGTCGAAATCTGTCTTATTTTGAATTGCAGCGGGATAGCCGTATTCTCGTGCCAACTCAATTACGGCAGTACGGATCAGCTTTAAATTCAGGTTGCTAGAAACAGTAACTCCGGTTGAACGCTGCGGGATACGTCCAGGGGCTAGTAACGTTGCAGTTTCAGTTTCCACTTTGCCAATGAGCTCAGTGGAGGGGAGGTCGAGCTTCTCCCACTCTTCTAGCATTGCCTCAATACCTGATGCGTTGATACGTGGGTATGAATACCACTTATTAGTGTCTAAACGGCTCACGGGCTAAGATCTATGGGTTGGGAGTTTTGGATAATTGGCTCTATTTCCTCGGGTCGGTTTCTAACAAAGTCGCGAATTTGGGAGATGTTTAGATCGTTAAAGTAAGTGGAGACAACGCATTGAAGTAATTCGCCTACGGAATTACTGGGATATTCGTGATCTAACTTTAAATCCTCACAAACTGCTGTGAGCTCTAATAGCTTTCTGCCAACTTCCCATTTCAGAGCAGACCTGAGCGACGCTGATAGATGGGGATTATCACTGACTTTGAAAAGGTGCTGCGTCGCGGGATTATCGGAATTTAGATAAATCTCTATTGATTCCCAAGAAGGCCGTTCTAAATCGGTCCCACTAGGGAATCCATCGATGATGATTTTCCAGAGAGAAAAACTGTTTATAATATCGACACAGATTGCATACTTAAACTGAATTTCAACTTCAATTTGAATATAATTATTCAATCCAAAGGTGATTCTCTTGTAATCAAATTGAATAAAGATGAAAATATTTTTTCTTCCTATATCAAAATGACTCAAGAAATCTGGGGATTAGAATATGGCTATTTTTACAAGTACACAATTGATCAGTCGTATTTTTTTAATCTAGATTAAAAGCACACATTAATTCATGTACAAAATAGTATGAAATGTCTTGAGAATAAAAGCAACTCCGTTAAATAACTGTAGTGCTTTAATTTAATATTCTTATTAAATGCTAATTATAATCAAAAAATTACTTTTATATTTATCGAGTACCTAATCATAAAACATGAAGCTTATATTTTTCATTTTCCTATTTTTTGTCTCTCCACTATTTCTTTCTGCCCAATCAGACAAACTACTCTCCGTCAAACAAATGAAAAAAGACATGGCCGAAATGTTGGCTGTAGTAGAGGCACATCCTGATCCATTCACTCATATTTCAGAAAAAGATTTTTTGGCCGCATATAAGAATGAATTGGTTAGCATCAATCAAGACCTGCCTGCACTTGAGTTCTATAAAAAAGTAGCCTCTCTTATTGCACGCATTCGAGATGGACACAGCAGTGTAGGCATGCCTGCTGGTTGGATTACTAAAAAGAGAAAACAAAACGGTGTGCTTCCGGTATCCCTTCACCTTACTTCAGATGATGAACTGTTCGTT
>JALZVI010000259.1 GCA_023301015.1 Rickettsiales bacterium
TCTGATATGGAATTCATAGATGATGATTCTGACAATTCAGATAATGATATGTCTGATTCAGATGAGGATGAATTTTCATCTGGATCTGAAGGAAGTAGTAGTGAAGATGATAGTGATATGTCTGATCTCGAATCAGAGTCTGAAGATGGATCTGATTTCGATTCCGAATCGGATGATGACTCTGATGCTGATACATTTGCATCAGAGAGTGACAGTGACGTTTCGTCAATTGGGACATTCGATTCGGAGTCAGATTCTGGTTCTGAATTGTCGATAGGATCATGGGAGAGTGTAAGCGATGGTAGCGAGGGGAGCTATGAAGATAGTGACGACGAATCAGAAGATGATTCAGATATGGAATTATAACACTAGCATTGTAACCTCCTTTCGTATTTTGATGTTACATTTGTGTTCGTTAAATTCTATATGATATGGATAGTGCAGCATCAGACGATGTTGCATTTTTATATGTTTAATTCGATTTATATTTCAGTTTATTTTTTTAAGTCTACACAACTCTACCCACGATGACACTTATATTTTCAAGCCATGGACTTCGAAAATGTTGTCGATTTTGTAACTAAATTTTTATACAGTGAAAGAGTTGTATCGACAAAAGTTATAATTCATTTGCGAGACAGAGCAAATGATATGAATTGTGGGGAATGGATGGAATATCTTAGAGGTAATGTAACAAAATCTGTATACGAGGACATACGGGATAAATATAAAGAAAGTATGAAAACCAGCATAGGTTTTATACCAATGGACGAAGACGATATACTAGAATCTAGTCTAGTATATGATGATATACTTGCAATATAAATTTACATTTACAAATCATATTTTTTCAATGTATGGAGTACTTTACGACCGGCAGCTTTCTTGGCCGATACGTTAAAGTATCTAATACTTTTCCAATTATCTACAAATGCCTTTCTCTCCTCTCCTGTGGATGATGAAATATAGGCCTCTATTTTTGAATCTGATTGTTCGTGGTCCATTCCTTTAATCCTCAATAAAACACGACGCATTTCTACACGTATATAGTCGTCGTCCTCTAGAAGTAGATTGAACATATCCTGCATGAAATTTTCAACTGCTACCCTATCATTCTGTATAAGAGTATACCTAATTATTAGACCCTTCCTGGCATCAGAGTCTGTAACTTGCATCATTTTAATCATCATTGTACTTCTGATAGTATCAGGGACATTTTTGAGTATTTTAGATGCCTGTACAGATATATATGTTTCATCCGATTCTAATATACCTAGAATCTCTGGTATAAATGTGTTAAGTACGTCATCATCGTATTGATTTTCCTCCCAGAAGGTGGCCTTCTCATTCCTAGTTGTAGAATCTAATACTATAAATTTTTGAAATAATGTAACCTGGTCGGTATTACTCACCCCAAACTTTGCAAGTATAGCAGGACCTATTGATTTGACATCTGTAGGTACGCTTATAGTTTTACCTGCTCCATCATTTCCTGTGGTCTTGTCCACAACATTTGATATATTATTACCACAGAATGCTCTGAGTTTTCCGTCGTCTGTTTTGACAATTAGCCCCTTTTTTAAACCCAATAGTCTGCTTCTTGTAACATCTCCGAACGCATCGACACCAGGTATATATGTCCTATCTCCAGTTGAAACATGAAGGTCTGACATTTTATACTTATTATTGGTTCGTTTAGTTTTGAACAATATTAAATATCAAGCATTCAAACATATATATACTATCTCTACCCTCATAATAAAATATTGCCTATAGGTAAGAGTCGTATAATAATATGACACTTGAAAGGTTGAACGAGAGGATCAACGAATCTGCCGATAAGGTTGGGAGAATTGACGGGAGGTGTTTTAACGTCCGAAGTAAGCGTAAGATGAGTTGGGAAATAGTAAATATAAAACGCCTTGGTAAGGTAAAGAAGAAACGATCATCGTGTGGATTAGTTAGGGGTGTATTCACAGCAGAAGAGATGCGTGAATACGAGGAAATAAACAAAAAGGAAAGAGAGGAGAGAAACAAGGAAAAAATGGATGAAATTAAAGAAGCTGAAGAAGTTAAAGGTGATGAAGAAAAATCGTGTAATTAATGTTATAATTTTTATATGAGCTGGAATATAACTATACAATGGACGGGTTCGTAGAACAATGCATAGAAATGTGCAAAAGTGACAAGAAAGCAATAATCAAACAAATGTTACACAAAAAATTTAAGCAAACAAGGGATAACGTGGAAGATTCTGTCGAGATACGAACAATCCCCACAGATCCATATGAATTAATTAAGATGGACCCAACATCAGAAGAATTCGTGGAGTACACATACAGTGCATACTCTCTGGAAAATCATATGAAAAGGGACGACATCCTTAAATTAATACTAACATCTAGACTGGAGAAATTACTAGATGGTAGTAAACAACAAGAAGATACCGTGGAACCCGTTAATGAGGAACCCGTTAATGCGGAACCCGTTAACGTGGAACCCATTCGCGAAGAAACTAGACAAAAGCGTCAGAGATTCTCCTCAATCCACCCACCTAGGATGTCAACGAGGACTCAGAACGTGATAACTCTACCGAATAAGTTAGAATCGTTTAGGGTTGTAGGGAAAAGTGAACCCATTCTTCACATAGAGGATGTTATGAAGTCATACTTTATAGACTACGAACAGAAACTACCATGTATATATAAGAACAAAGACAGGTCATTTGTACTATATGTCCCACAAAGATACTCTAACAAATGGCAAGCAGATGGTGATTACTGTAAATTCAAATGGAGTACACCCGAACAGGATACAAATCGTCAAATTTTCTCCGATGTTATAAGTATGCATAGAGATGTACATGTCATTCGCCAAAGGGGATGTGAGTTGATGTACATGGGTAAATGCAGAAAGGTAGAAGATGCCATATCAACTGGGTCATGTACTATGTTTGTTTCGTGATCTTGA
The DNA here is from genome assembly GCA_023301015.1 of Rickettsiales bacterium. The sequence continues at coordinate 2,971 of JALZVI010000259.1, forward strand.
AAATATTGTTATATATCATATGAAATGATTTCCGTATACGTACTTGAATTAGAAGATAACAAGTTTTACATAGGGAAGACAAACAATATATCGAGAAGATTTGAAGATCATAAATCATCAAATTCAAGATCCGCGACATGGACTAGGAAGTTTAAACCCGTAAGGATCATAGAATCATACGACAATGCAGATGGTCTTGACGAGGATAGAATTACATTGGAATATATGATTAAATATGGAATAGACAATGTAAGAGGAGGTCCATATGTTGCATGTGACATAGATTCATCCCGTGAACATATAGAACATCGTATAAGGATGGCATGTGACAGGTGTAAGAATTGTGGTTCAAAATTTCATTTTTTAAGAAACTGTCCAAAGAACAACAGGATAAAGGTTAAAAATTCTAAATTAAAAGTTAAATGTGAATCATGTGGAAGTGCGCATCATTTCACAGAAGATTGCTCACCTGATTGAGTTTTTCACATATAATACAAAAGTTCCACTGGAAACGTTACAACTAATCTCCCACTCTCTAACGAAGTCTACTTTATTATACATGACATCAGAATTTGATTTTCCAGATATGAGAAGACCGAACATGTCATAACTACTCCCAGTTGAAATCTTGGATTTAATAATATCAATGAGTTCATCTATTTCCTTTTCTGTAGAATTAACCACCCCATCAATTATCACAAAGGATGTCATTACTGATGAAAATTCAGATTGACGCATGGATTCTGTTATGGATGATATATTTACATCACTATTGAATATAATCTCTCCCCCGTGGAATTTAGGGAATGCGATGGGACCATCTATACTAGTTGAAAAACTGTACCTAGAACCACTCTTAACATCGATATCTTTAATATAATTCTCGTCATCCTTGGCGTCCACATGAAAAGACAATGGGTGGTATGGCTGATATGTATTTATCATATACATCAATTCTTTGATATCGTCATTACTAGTATTTAGTACTACTGGTTTACACGTGTCAACATCAAGAGAAAGTTTGTTTTCACCTTGTAACATAGCAGAGGCTTCTACCAAAAAGGGATCCGAATCCCCTTTAGTACGTCCTTCGAATATAAATACAGCAAGTGACAAGAAATCGATATCTCTCATAGTATATATATCAGTATAAAAATATAAATATTTGAGATTTAACCCCTCCCCTCGTACGGTCACTATCTTTTTGTAAAAATGAAGAGACTCTTAGATGATGAATGTGAAACAAGTCATAAGCGTATATGTGAAAGCATTATGAAATGTAATATGACCAGTGATCACGAGAAAAGACACTTAATGAGTGTTAATTCTGAAATGGCAGAATTTGTTAGGAGATCCGTGGAAGAAATACAGATGAGGTCTATAGAGATACAAAGATTAAATAGAATTATACATGATCTCAGGTCTACACTAGCAGAATCGGAATCTAGGCGAAATATATGGAAGTAGAATAATATCTCACATACAATATGTATCAAAATAATAACAAATAATGATAAATTATGAAATATATATATAATACACACAAATGTCGTTAACAAGGCAACCATCGAGGGATTTATCAAGCATTATTGGCTTGAAAAACAAAAATCCATTCGAAGGAGACGAGGTCTGTATAGGAAACTCTCTTGCTGAAATGATCGGTACACGAATTCATACATTAGGAGAATTGAACCACACAGAGATTGATAACTTCTTCAGACCCAAAAAGAGTATACTAAAATCATTAAAAATACCACCAAGGCCGTGGAAGTTAATGATGGAAATGATTACACATAATCGAAATGATTACCCTCAATATCTTTCTGCTAGTATGAGCAATGCTAAGAGTCATGCTGCATCCGTGAGTATATCATCCAGAGATGGTACAAATCGCATGATATGGTACAGCGACCCTAATGGATTGAGTGGTATGAAATGGTTAGAGAAAATCCAGTGGGATGATTTCCACGCAAAATATGGGGATAAATTTACTAAAGGTAATGTGACACTGGAAAAATTAATAAAGGATAAACCCCCTATTTATCTTAATAGCTGGGAAACTGCCACGTATGGCGTAGCACTAACACTCAAGATATACAGAGAATCCGAAAACTACGAAGAGTTAAAAAAACAACTAGATCTATTTAGGACTGGTATTGTATCCACAGGAAATGGTGGTAGTAAAAAATACCAATTCCCAGAAGAGAATATAATGTGTGCGCTATTCCTCATAAAAAAGATGACAAATTCAGATTATGTAACTATAGTGAGTCCATTGTTTTCCATGAGAGAAATTGGTCCACAGGGTATATCTGGTGACGTATGTTTTAAAAAAAGAAGAAACAATAACTCATTGAGTAGGATATTTAAAAACATCAATTCAAATGAAAAATCGGGGTCATGTGTAGTGTGGAGTGATATTTACGATACTTTCATGAGAAACTATTGGAATACATTCACAAACACATATGAATTAATTGCGTTTCTAAGAGAAAATCCATTCGTAGGACAAGCAGACCCAATTGAATTGATTGGTAGAGTAATGTTCGAAAAGATAGTCGACAAGGACCTCCGAAACTTCATGTTAGAATTAGCTAAAATGATACCTGACCCATCTGAACTTGAATGTATGGAAAAATCTGAAGATAGTTCAAACTGTATTACAAAATATCATTCTGACCTATTGGACATATATGACACAATAACCAAAACATGGAACAAGTTTAGGATAGTAAATCCCAGAAACACTATCAGATTTATCAAGGCTCTATCAAACAACAAAACAGACAGGATGTCCATCCATAGATGGAATATAATGGTATCCAGAATATATCTTAAGTTTAGTTTTCTCACAGAAATTACAATATTCAACTTGGTCTTTATCCTTCTAAGTTGTAAACATGACAAATTTTTTAGTTAAATTAATTACAGTCCCATTTTTCTTTTGAGCATGACATTTTGTAAGTAGTGCGTGAATCCTCTTCCCCTTGTGTCATGTGGTTTTGATCCTATGTCAAATCTAGTATATGCGCTACTGGTTTTGCAGTGGACGAGTATCATAATATAGTTTAAAAAGTCGGTCGCATCACTCTCTCGTTGGAATTGTAATTTAAGACTAACTATTTTTTCAAAAATACGTATGATTTCACGTATATTTTCGTCGTGCTTACGAGAACTGTAATTATGAACAACATTTTGCAAAAATTCAAACAGTAAAGGCGCGATTACAACTTTGTGTTTGGACGGCCTGAGTTTAAAGGATACCTCCCTATGGGATTTCTGAAGTAGTTTGTGATATCTGCTGTTCATAGAATCCACTTCAGATGAAATCTCATACGGCTCTGGTACCAATTCAAAAACTCTTAGGAGAAGTTCCTTTTCTTCTATCTTTCTAGTTTCCGAGTAAGCTAAAACACCAATGGATTCCATAGGATTCAATGAACGAATGATTCCTTTTTTCATTTGCGTAGTGACAATCCGGTTAATGTAATCAATCGACTTGTTTTCCTCCAGTAAGTCTGAAATAATTTGACCAACAAGTGTTTTGTACATTACTGTCCACACTGCACAACTCCCACCCCCACGACCACACGACGCCATAGTTCGTTCCACCTTTCTTATCCACTTTACATCAACAATTCCATCTGTAACCTGGGGACCAACGTCGGGAAGGGAATAAAGAGGATTAATTATTTCAAGTCTGTCAATACCTCTTATTTTCGTCATTGACTTTAATGTATACATGACATGTGATATGGGGAGTCCTTGAGACCAATCGTTCATGTATTGTTCATAGTTTTCTATTGCGTATTTTGTATCAGGACTTTTAACTTTTCGATCTACGTGATACTCGAGATCTGCATCCAGTCCCCATGGATTAAAATACCAAGCCAATCCCCTCCCTTCATGAACAAGAAGACAGATGATTGTTGCGTGAACACTTATGTTGTCCGCAGCAAATGTCTTGAAATAAGATCCTTCTGATAAATCTATAGATAGAATCATATCAAGAATCTCTTGGACATTAATATGGTCAATTTCACTGTCGTATCCATCTTTTCCTTCTTTGAGGACACTAATTCCATTGATGTAGCCTATGGCATGCCCGACACATATTTCGGCCTTCGACGGCATTATTCTATATATTGCATATAAATATTAAATATTGTAATTAAACAGAGAAAAGGTAAATCCTAAAATACGGTATCATACGATACTGCATAAATGCTTAAATGCAAAAGAACACAATAAAAAATATACATAACATATAATCAAATATGAGCCGGTCAAGCGCCGTAGATAATTTCACACTAGCATATTTCCAAACTGCGTCGAATGATGTCAACATCACCACGGAGTCGATCGTGTTCCCCAAAATGATAACCGACCAAAACGGATCAGCTATAAACAAACTATCTGTGATAAAGTTTATGGGTTCACTATGGGAATCCATCTTCTCCAAGAAGACCAATGGATATGTTATTGAAACAAGTAATATGTTCGACATGACCTACCCGTACAGTAGGATCCGTGATGGTAGTGTCGTAATGGGGGCTCACTCAGTCACAGATTATTCCGAAATAGCAAAACGCGTATTGGATATAATATATGGAAGTGAAACGATCCCATCATCCTCAGCACTAATTGTACCATCTGGTCCTGGTCCAGTAATACCACCAATCTCCGATTTCCCCGGTGCAACACCCATACAAACAGAATTTAGTAGTCAGTTCGGTAAAACATTCAGCATGGACACCGCTGTAAAAGCTGGTAAAATAGATGCCAAAATTTTCAAGGATTTGATATTGACAGAACTAGATATCAATGCATCAATGCTCCCCCAGCTAGGTTATAAACTTGACGACGGGGATTCCACTGATGCAGTCATAATAAATACATCTAGTCATGGTTACGAAACCTCTCTTCGTGAATTGATATCTGAAATAAACGAACCACAAATAGATACAGATAAGATTATCCAGGCAGCTGATAAATACATAAACAAAGGTAATGTGTCATTTAAATTCGTCGGGGGTAGATCAACTAAAACTGGTAAGACCAGGTCAACCATCATGATAACAATAAGTAATGGTAGGGTTCACGCTATAGACACAGATGTGGTTCAGGATATGGTACAAGATGGTACTATTTTTTTTGAAGAAGGAGATGACTCTCAGTATCTCAATAACATATTAAGTGATTTAGAGTCAGGTATAGACATCAAAATAGACGTAAACGCTATGGATTTTTCGGGAAGGGGTGCTATACCATCTACATCTGCTATAAATAGCATATACCAGATAGCTGCAACGGCATACCCAATTGATGAAGATTCAAATAACGATGCAATTTCTGTACTACAGAGTCTTGATAGTATGGGGTCAATTGGTACTATAAAATCAGGTATAACCCAGTATGCTAGTGACATAAAGAAGGGTGTTACAAACAAGAAGGTATCGGAACTACTAGAAAGAACTGGTGGTAACGTACCTAGTTCAGACGAAGGCTTGAAGTATGCATCTGCTATAAGTCAAATAGACAATTTCTTCAGTTCTCTTTTCCCAAGTGTTTTCATAGAAAGAGAATATGCCATTGCAGAAAGAGCACCAACAGCACCTTCAGGTATTTCTGTGGCAGCTGGTTTAGTGGGTAATGGTCCAGTCAATGCCATTATGAACATAATAAGATCAGATGCGCTTTACTATCTAACTGGGTTGATGAGGAGATCCACATGGAAAGCAGGTAGAAAATTCGACGCATCTCCAAAAAACATCAGGATAATTAATGGTATGTGGGCTGATGGCGTAGCACGAGGAATAAAGAATGTAAACCATGATGACTTTATAAAAGACCTAGATGGTTACATAAGTCATCTGAGAACATTCGCCGACGAAAAGACATCTGACAGAGAAGAAGAGATACGTACAAATCTTATGATCCGTACTTATATAATAGTAGCATTGTGGGCAACTACAATAATTGGTAAAATATATAAATCAAGATGGGGTATGTTCTTATATACCAGTATACTAAGTCTTGCATTTACCCAACATTCTTTATATCTTTCACCTATAACATTCCTACTAGGCGAACTATTAAACAGAAGTAACGCAGTTAAAGAAGAAGCGGTAAAAAAGTCGGAAGAAGCAAAGAAGGTCGAAGATGAAAAGAAGGCAGAGGAAGAAAGGAAGGCAGAGGAAGCAAAGAAGGCATCTGACATGGAAGAGGGTAGAGCAACCCAATCAATGGATATTGAACCATCTGTTGCTGAAACTTCTCCCGATGAACCTCTTATTGTTGAACCATCTGTCGCTGTTGACGAACCAATGGTGGACATAGCACCAGTTTCTCGTAAAAAAACCACCAGTAAGAAGAAAACTACCAGTAGGAAAAAGATCGTATCCAAGAAGAAGAATGGATCCCCTAAACAAAGGTCCAAGAGGCTCTCGTCTGTGGTCCACTTCGGATAACGACAAATAGAAAGATATTGTATAATAAATGTATTTAAATAATAAACCCCGTGATGGTTCGAACACGGGCCGATAGGCTTAAGAATCCATCTAAAAGTCCTGATAAAATCAAGAAACCAATTTCAGTATCAAAGAAAAAGTCTCCAAAGAAGAAGTCTCCAATCAAAAAGACTATAAAAAGGAAGACCACAAAGAGGAAAACTCCAGTGAAAAAGTCTCCCAAGAAAAAGGTTGCCAGGAAGACTACAAAGAAGACATCTAAAAAGCGTACAGTCGCTAAAAAAAGATGCAGGGCCTTCAAGCTTGACAAATGTAATACTACCACTATAGATGATGTTAATCCAATAGCTAGATTGATGTATAGCCTACAGGGTACTAGATTTATGAATTCTATGGATTTCCTAGAAGGTCTGTTATTGTCTAAACCAAGGAAACATGGGATAGATTATCTATACAACCAGACACCTGGGAACATGATTAAACTATTCATCACAAATGATATATTATTTGAATCTGATATTGGTTTTGATGGAGATATTATTGATCAGTGGAGGTTTGTACTCCAAAAATCTATAGACAACACTCGCATGAGAAATGGTAACGGTGAAACGATGTTTTATATTAATGATTACATTAACGACACTGATAAGATAGTTCAAGTTATATCTGATGTAGCCTTTATAAGATTCGTATATCAAGATTTAGTCCACAGACCTTCATGTAATAGCGTACGTAAAGCAACATTGGATTCTCTAATGGTTTCTGATATAATTACAAAAAAGGTGATAAGTGATATTCCTATTGATATATTAGAGGTCCTAAAACTGTTTACAATTTTTTAAATGTTTTTCAACATACTTAATATCTCTGGTGCCTCTTTAAAACCTGGCTCAAGCTTGTCTCTGATAATCCAGGTCGGGAATGCAGTTACTCTATCATCTGGAGCAATAGGCTCCTTGAGTACTATAATATTAACTTTAGATTCAAAATCTTCACCATGTTCACTATCCCTGATCTGATCTATAACCTTTTCTTGTTTGTCACAGAATCCACACTGTTCCCACGAATACAGTATAATAGGTTTGATTTCACTTTCTATCTCAAATGAAGATGTGGGTATCATCCCGTTGTCTTCTTCGTCAACAGCATCACCGAAGTCATCATCATCATCTGATTCTTCGGCTTCGAAGTTAATACTTTCCCAACCATCGTCAGATGATACAACCTTCTTGGAAAATGATATCTTATTGTCTTCTGACATGAATGTGACTTCTGTATCAGACGAATGATACATCAATTCTTCATCCCTATTAGAAGCACCCAATATACTAGCAGATCTATGCAACGCACACTTTGGGAACGATTGCATGTAATCTACATCAACTTGTATACTGTGAGGGTAAGTTCTTACAGATTCTGACATCTGAAGAACACTTCCATAATGAAACCTTTCACCTACAATACGTAAATGTTTACATATTGATCTACCAAGACGATTAGACCTATAGAATACTTCCCCAATATCCTTCATAGAAGTCTTCCCTAGATTGTTTATAATAGTAATATTATCGGCCCTAACCCTCCCCTCTAGTAAAATTTTGGTCCAAATATCTCCCACTGTAGACCACATAGTGTTATCAAGCATTATACTCAAATTTGTGATCCTAGGCAATGTTCTATGTATATTCATCAATTCGGTACCGGATGATGAAAGAATTACATGATCCCTAGAAATAGTAGAATCACTTTCCATAAGAGGTATCGATCGGCTTCTGAGATTTATATCAAGTAAATTTACTTTGAGTCTATCTACAGGCTGTACAGAGCTACCAGTGTTTACAGTTGTTATACTTTGTGGTATGTTCAACATTTCAAGGCTGCAATTGTGTTCACCACTTATGTTAAGGGTCATTAGACCACTAGGTAATTTGATTTCATCTACAGGAGAGAACGTACTAGTCATCTGGAAACTCAATTCTTGAACAGAGTCTGGTACTATTATTCTGGACAAAGACAAACTTTTAGGAGTTTCTACAATTGTCAGATATAGCAACCCATGAGGTAATATCATTTTGTCCAAAACAGGTCCGGTATAAGACAAAGTGTGTAATGGAAGTTCAATGGGTGTAGATATAGAATAAGATAAATTGGTACCAATTGTAAG
>JALZVI010000260.1 GCA_023301015.1 Rickettsiales bacterium
TATTATTTTTATATTATTTTTAAGACAATTTAAACTTATTTATGGTTTTAGAATGGCTCATGGGATATACAAATGATTATACTAAATTATAGATTAAGTTGCCAGAACAATGATCATAGATCCCTGGATTTAAAGGCGAGCAGACGCTCAAACCATAATGTAATATGTTTTAATTGATTTTATTAGTACAATTCCCATTTATACTTCCAATTCTACATCTACATCTGTTTTAGACGATCTCTTGCTAAGTTTGTTCCCATCTTTCCTGTTCTTCTTTTCGTTCTCGATCTTAATTTTAACACGAATCTTGTATACAAGAAGGGTTAATAGACCTAGAACACCAACAGATCCAACAACAGAACCAGCAATAACACCCGACGATGTCCCACTCGAACTTCCATCAGACGAACCATTAGATGTAGTTGAAGATGGTGTAGATGGAGTTGATGGAGTTGATGGAGTTGACGGGGTTGTTGGGTTTGAAGGAGTTGATGGAGTTGATGGTGTTGATGGTGTTGAAGGGGTTGAAGGAGTTGAAGGAGTTGGCGAAGTTATGGGAGTTGAAGGTGTCGGAGAAACTGGTTCCGGAGTTGGAGAAACTGGTTCCGGAGTCGGAGTAGAAGTACTACATCCACATGTTATAGAAATACCATATACCCTGTTACTTTCCGGATAATCATACCATACAGAAACATCTGTTAGACTTGTTGAACTTGTCTTGGTGTACATTGCTATATCTGGGTACACAGCTTTATTTACGTCATCGTCATCCCCATGAGCAGGGAACTCAGCTAGATACCAAGGATTCCAACCACTGGCATCATTTTTAACAAATCTGGGACCAGCCTGTTCCCAATCATTGCTATATGTTGTGTCGTATTTTACATAATTTAGGTATAGCTGTTTTTCGTTACTCCCTACTTCGATAAAATAGTTTAAATACTTCTTAGTGTAGCATCCATCCAGATCACCCTCTGCCCCGTTAAGAGTAACAGAATCGCATTCTTCTTCTTCTTCTGATTCTTCCAGATCCTCGCTATAGCTGGAACATCCGCATGAAAATTCAACATCATCAATCCCAGAGTATGGAGAACCATTTAGAGTGCATGCACTTGATACAACTTCAACTCCCCCAGACCCAGGATTCCCATAGGGATAGCCATCCGTCCAGCACATTATACTCCCAGAAGATCCCCATGCCCACCTCAAAATATCATCAGAGTATATCAATGGACGTGTTGCAGGTAATATAAAACCATCACCATCTTTCTGGCCAAATCCTGGGTTACCATCAAAGTTACCTATGAATTCATAACAACCACTTAATTCAGGAAACTTAGTTGATGTCACAGTAGTACCATCTGAAATGTCACACGAATGGACATATTTGATGAGTATAGCAGTGATAAGAACCAGATACATGATTTTCAGTTGTGTTGGAGTGATTTATTTGTGAATGGGGTTGGGTATATTTTTCCCATGGAATATATGTTACTCGGTTTGTTTATTTCGATATATTTTTCCAATTATAAATCTTACCGAATGATTCTTAGCGAAAAAACTCACCGAATAATCCCACCGGAAAATCTCACATAAATAAATATTACCTAAAATATCCCATAATTTTTTATGAGTCCCACCCCACTTCGTTCACAATTTTCCATCAACCCATATCAATAATTCAAAAATGGGATTTATCACTGAGATAGACATGAGGCACCAGTCTGCTGATATTGTTGTACTCAAAGAATCTATAGTACACGAATATTTTGATATTCATGTTGAAAAGAAGGAGGCTCTCCTATCTACTCGTCGCAGGACAAGACAGTCAAGGCGCCGGATAAATGATAGTAGTAGAAGTCGTACACAAAGGCGTGCTGAATGTACCAGTCGTATACAGAGATTGATAGATTCTATCAATCTTGACATTGAAAATGAATAAATGAATCTAAACATACATTTTTATTATTATGGTTTGAGATTCTTCTCGCCTAAAACCAGGGATTTTTAAATCATTGTCCTGGCAACTCTATTGGTTTTCTTGATGCATTGAAAGTCACATCATCAAGTGCTAACTGTGAAACACGTTCTAAATCCTGTTTATATTCGGAAAAATTCAACCAGTTCCTTAATCTATTAGTATGATTGAAACCTGCATGTACAATTGTTAGTATATTGCTACTATTTCTTTTGAGTGAACTAATATACTCGTATGCAACCATGTCACCAGATATAGATATTAGTTCAAAAGCTACTAACATACGAATTCTACTTCTAGACGATTCGATATCATCGCTTATTTCAACTAATGGTGAATTTTTGTTTTTCTCAGGTTCCATACTCATCAATATTTCTATAAATTGATCACAGTGAGCCATGACATAGTCTTTCCCCTTAGAAGAGTTGACATCGTCCTCATTCACAAAAAGAGATAACTTCGCAAGAGATACACATGTGAAAACTTCTAATATCTCTTCGTAAGTCATACCAGAATCAGGTAGAGTATTGAAAAACACATTAGTCATATCCTGTGCAATTTGGATTGCCTTGGGTGCTATAAATTCAATGAAATTTAATGGGTACCCCACGCTTTTCCAGAATTCACCAATTTCGTTTATAGCTACTTCTTGTGTATGGATTGGATTTCTCTGTTCCCCATGAAAATTAAATGATCTCATACGCCCAAATACGTCTATAGGGATTGATTTAATATTTTTATAGTTTCCAGACTGCGTAATCACATGAAATCTTGTCCCATGTATGTTAGTCAGACTTTCTTGTCCTTCAAAGAATGGTGAATTGTGATCCTCTTTTAAGAACATTGTATTATTGGATATTACAGGATTTTCATATAGGAAATATACCATTGTACTGTTTTCATCACATTCATTCGGAGAAGTAACTTTACTAACTATATCTAATACATTTAAACATTC
>JALZVI010000261.1 GCA_023301015.1 Rickettsiales bacterium
GAATTTTGCTGGTTGCGTGGCGCTGAATTGCCAGCTGCATCTCGTCCGCGCTCATCCCGCGGACGAATTTTGCTGGTTGCGTGGCGCTGAATTGCCAGCTGCATCTCGTCCGCGCTCATCCCGCGGCCATTGTCGGACACACGCAACAGGTTTTTCCCACCCGCCTCCAGCTCGACATCCAGCTTGGTTGCGCCTGCATCAATCGCGTTTTCCAACAGCTCCTTCAACGCCGAAGACGGTCGCTCCAACACCTCACCCGCCGCAATGCGGTTGATGATTGTTTGTGGAAGGATGCGGATTTGGTTATGCATGAACATAACCTACAGGTGTGTACGGGGATTGGTCAAGTGGGATTATAACTAAAGCTCAGCCACACAAGGCCAGCAGGCCTTGCCAGCCATTCGCTAAGCTTAGCACTTCCTCAGTCTGCGAGCCAGTAGGCGAGCGGGGAGGAAATTAAAAACTAATACATATCGCCCAAAATATCGGCGAGCATACGCTCAATATGGCGAAGGTTCTTGTTTGTCTCTGTCAGGCCATCGGCTGTCATGCCGCTGCCTTCCATTTTCTCGATTGAGCGTTCCATGAAGCCGTCAAATTTTGCGCAAAGCTCCAAGCCTTTTTCAGACAGGCGAATTTTCACTGCGCGCTTATCATGAATTGAGCGCTCTTGCAGCAAATACTCATTTTCCACCAATTTCTTGATGTTATACGAAACGTTTGAACCAAGATAATAACCACGATTCGCCAGCTCAGAAATCGTCATTTTATCATCGCTGATATTATACAAAATCAATGTCTGTACGTTGTTCACATCGTCAATGCCCAAGCGCTCAAGCTCAGCTTTTACCACGTCCAAAAAACGACGATGCAGGCGCTCGATAAATAATATATTCTCAATAAAAATCTGTTTCATATAAAAATCCTCTGCAATCATTCTAATCACAAACCTCTAATAAATAGTTAATCGCAGCGGGGGTATTTTTGCGGGAGGCGGCTAGGTTAAATATTATTTATTGACTTACTGATAACAATTAACTAAATTTCATCAATGGCACATAGCCCAAACAGAAGAAAACTCCTAAAAGGCCTCCTCGGCCTAGGCTCAAACGCATTCACCAAAACCCTCGGGCGGATTGGTGAGGAGATTATCATGCCGTTGGGGGAAACTGTAGGCAAAGTGCAAGCCAACGGTGCGGAAGCGGTGGCGATTCAGATTCTGAAGAATACGATTATGCCGCGGCTTTTAACTCCCCAGAATAATGCATTGAGCTCTTTGACATTGGCACATAGCAGAGTTAACAACCCAGAAAAAGCCAAGCAACATGCATATGGAGCGGCTGATATTTTATTCAAAAAAACACAATATGGCGGCATCGAATTACTCAGATTTTCAAGAGGTCTTATGTCTTACGAAGATGATATGGGTGCACTGACTAATCAAATTATAGCACAACTATTAATCGAAAAAGGGTTGGCAACTACTGAAGAAGTCGGACATGAAGATTTTCACGCTCATAGCCGTGCAATACATGAAGTAGGCTTTGACAAAACAAGTGAGATGCTGAATGTCTTGTCAGAATGCGGTGCGGTTCAGAAAGCCATAGCTTCACAAGCAGACCTAGTAATTTCGCAACACTCTGAAACGTCAGAAAAAATACGCAGTCTTGGTAAAATTATAGGTAACGATGAGATGCTACTAGATAGGTCGTTTCCTATCTTCGCAGATTTAAAGAGCGGAAGACTTCCAAACCGCAACAACTTGATAGAAAATCTCACTAGCATGGTCGCAAACCCTGCCTCTTGTAGAGCACATAGAGAAAGCAACCATAGAGCAGAAGATTTTACCTTGCATATAGGACGTGTTCTAAGAGTTATTTCACCAGATAATGTGCCGCTAGATCGCATCAAAGAAAAGTTGGATCCATATGCTGAAGAGAAACCAGCTACACGCCCAGCACAAACCACCTCGCCTCAACCTGCTGCAAGCCAAGAGTGCGCCAATCACGCACACCATAAGGCCAGCAACTCTTGGATGTCTGGGTATATCAATGGCGTGAACTCTTCTCACCAAATCCCCACCACCGCTGCGCGCTAAAGATTTTATTTTGCTTGCAATCCGCTGAAAGAAGGCTCATAAATAACAGTAATAAAATTTATGAGAGCGTCTTGTGACACGGTGCTTTCTTGATGTGACAACTTAACTCAATTAACAACAAAATTGGCCGCAGATTCTATGCAGGAAAATCTAGATATATACAACCAGATTACACCGCGAGGGCTGCCGGCTGCAACAATTCCGGAGAATTTTTACCATGACGAAAAGAATGATAGTGGACGGGCTCCACGACGAAGAAATCAGAGTAGTAATTGCTGATGACAAAAACCTTCTCGAATTTGATATCGAGACATCAGCCAAGAAACAGACAAAAAGTAATATATTCCTAGCCAAAGTTACGCGCGTTGAGCCGTCTTTGCAGGCTGCTTTTGTGGAATATGGATCGGACCGCCAAGGCTTCCTGCCATTTTCTGAAATCCACCCAGACTATTACCAAATCCCACAAGCCGATCGCGAAGAATTGTTGCGTGAGGAAGAGGACGACCTTGCCGCGCAAGCCGCAGCTGAAGAAGCCGAGCTTGAGGCTGAAGACGATGACGAAGATGATGATGACATCATTGAGGGCGAAGTTGAAGAGGTTGAGGACGAACCAAAGAAAAGTCGTGGCCGCAAAAAGCCAATGACAAAGCGTGGTGCGAAAAAATCTGAAGCAGAAAAAGTCGACCAAGAAGACGGCGCCGAAATTGAAGAAGCTGTTGAAGAAGCGGCGGCCGACGATTCTAAAACTTCTGACAAAGGCGGGCCAAAGAAAAAACCTGCGCGCAAACGCAAGGCGAAAAAGGTAGAAGAAAAGCCTGAAGCAGGTTCAGAGG
>JALZVI010000262.1 GCA_023301015.1 Rickettsiales bacterium
TTCTAAATATTTTTCGGCTCTTTCGCTAATTCTCTTCGCTTCGGCCATCTCACTTGAGAAGTTCGCACGAACAAACTCTAATGCTCTCTCGTTCGCGAAAGAGATGTTTTCCAAAACCGCCTTCGATGAAACTTTGCCAGTTTGCATTCCTATCAAAATCATTTTCACGACTTCGGAATTAAGCTTGGTTGACCTAACCAAGCCTTCTATTTCATCCTCACCAAGATTCAGATCACGCAAAACGTCCATCTGCTGCTGTTGCATTTCTTCCAACGCACCAGGGTTGCTCTTAAAGTATCTAGGCATGTCATCTTCAAGCTTATCAAGCACGCTGTCCGCAGTAATCGGCTCTCCACTATTGTTGGCATTCGCGCCATTCATTCCATAAAAAGTTTCAAACTCAGTCTTAAGATCCAGATCTCTATATCGTGACAAGTAATTACTGGTGCTCAAATCCCTTCCGCCAACTGCTAGCTCATAAGCTACATAACCATGGATCACTTCGTGCTTATAATTACCGCTAGATTTCCCCGCCAGCAAAGTTAGCGCGTGAAGTGGAGAGCTAGTGCCGCGCATATATTGCGAGATATTGCGACCATTTGCATATTTGCGAGAAACCTCAGAAATCTCTTCAACCTGCTCGGGAGTAACCTGCGCTTCAATGTCTTCAACAGCAAACGCATCCACGTTTGCGAACATAACTAAAACAAAAACTAAACAAAAAACTTTAAGAAACCTCATCTCGCCACCTCACCATACATCACCGCAGAGCCACTCTCAATTTGAGCGCCATTATAATATAAGTCGTCACCAACAAGTGATACAACCCCGCCATTTATAACGTCACCACTCTCAATTTGCTTGCCATTGAAGAATAAATTGCCATTATGCGCTAAAATTCGGTTCTGACTAATCGAACTCTGATACAGTATCTCAGTATGATCCTCAACCAATGGCACCAAGCGCTCCTGAACAAAGTCAGGCGCAATGCCACCAGGGCGTTGATACACTTTATAAACGCTCTCGGAAGTAACATCCCCCTCTTCGCTCACACCTAGATAATAGAATTCATATTCAGTTGCGCGCGGGTCATTTGCATTACGTATGCCGATAATCATAGCATCATCGTCGATCAGAGCGCCATCACCTCGTATTTTAGCAGGCTCAATCTGCGGCTCCACGACAATTTCTGCCGCAAAAGCAGCCGTTGAGGTGAGCATTAACAAAGAAAAAGCGAGAAAATGTGTTATCATAAGTATAATTATACAGTTTTAGTTTTACAGTTTCGTTACAATCAGCATAATTGTTGCTATGCAAGATGAAAGAGAAAAAGCATCAGAGTTAATGAAATCGGGGAAATATTACGACGAAGCCCTAAAATGGTACAATTCTCGCTATATTACACCCAAGTCACAATTGGCCATTATTGCCTTCCTAAGCTTGCTTGCCATGCTCACCGTAATAGTTTCCATCTCAACAACCCTGAGCATATTTCCGCTTTCTAAGAAAGAAGGTCTTTCAATACACCGTACATTCGACTTCAACGAACATCTAGCGCTCAATGAAATTGGCAAAAAAGGGCAAAACGCCAGTATTTCATACCTAGAATTTATGCTAGGCAAATATGTGGAAGCGCGCGAAGAGTATGACCCAAGGAAGATTGATAGCAATTTCAACTTCGTAATCGAACTGTCCGACGATCAGATTTTTGTAGACTACTTAGCTATCGCAGATCCCAATCAAAACCCAAACCACCCTGTTTGGCAATATGGTTCGCGTGCTATAAAGGACATTGCTGTCACTAAAAAATCACTCAAAGGCCTGCATCCGCAGCTGCAAAACCATGATACGGCCAAGGAATACTCAGCCAGTATCAAATTTCAATCCACCCTATTCTTCTCTGATAACGCACAGGCGAACGAAAAACTGGTCGCGGATATCAAGTTCATATTCACTCCCATAGAAGTCAACCAAGAGACGAATGAAATAAAAGAGTTGCCAAAGGTGGTTGTTACAGACTATAAAACTAGGAAATTATAAAGCTTATGAAACACCTAATCTTCGCATTTTTTCTCATGATCTCAGTCCCTGCACTCGCTTTGCAGGAGTCATTACCCCTAGCCTCAGATTCTCGCCTACGCTCAGTTCCCTACAGCCCCGATGAAGTGTATAAATTCACCGCGCACTATAAAATCCAGTCATCTATCGAATTTGAAGAAGGCGAGCAAATTCGCACAGTTTCCGTTGGTGACTCAATCGGCTGGCAAATTGTCCCATCAAGAAACCGTATTTTTATAAAGCCTGCCGAGCTTGATGCCGACACCAACATGACAGTAGTAACAGACAGAAGAGTCTACCACTTCGAGCTATACGCCCAAGAGCCACTTGGAATGAGAGACGACGAAATGATATTCGTTATGCGCTTTTCCTACCCCGGCGAGCAAAATATATCATTCGGAGATATCAACGACAACTCTGTTCCTACGCATGAAATTGAGGATAACCCACAAAATTATAACTTCTCGTACTCAATCTCAGGTTCGGAAAGAATTGCACCGATCAGAATTTTTGATGATGGCGAATTTACATTCTTCCAATTCCGCGACGTAAATGCTGACCTCCCCGCATTCTTTAAAGTGGATTCTGAGCGTCGTGAAGCAATCGTCAACTATCGTGTAGTCGGTGACTATATTGTAGTCGAGCGCGTTGACTCAATGTTCACTCTTAGACATGGTAGCGATGTAGTATGCGTATTCAACGAAGTGCGCCCGCTTAAACTAAGACCAAATGTAGAAACAGCAAAAGAAGAAGACGAAGCTTGGTTCTAATTAAGATCAATTAAGTTCATTGTTCTCGCCGGGGAAACAATCTTTTTTGTACAATTAGATTGTAAATCACCTATTCCGTTATTATAATAGTATCAGTAACAATAACCAACACGGAGAATAACATGAACTTTAAATCATTCGCACTATCAACTTCAGCAGCTATCTTGGGTGTAACAGCAGGCCTTGCAGCTGACGTTACTGAAGCGCAAGCAGGCGACAAAGAAAAATGCTACGGCATTGCTAAAGAAGGTAAAAATGACTGTGGTTGGAGCGGTGGCTCATGTGCAGGTTCAGCAACTGCTGACTCACTTCCAGACACATGGATCTATGTAGCAAAAGGATCATGCGAGAAAATCGTAGGTGCTCACCTAGAAGCAAAATAAACTTA
>JALZVI010000263.1 GCA_023301015.1 Rickettsiales bacterium
AACAGAAACCTGATAAGTCCCATTCGGTAAATCAAAAGATTCTGTATCCGTACAATCGAACATACACCCTGTAACTTGCACATTATTTTTATCTAGAATTTGAACGGCAGCAACAGAGGCAACCAAGTTATTAACGGTGATAGAATTACCATTCGCCGAAATATTTACTGGTGTACAATCTTCTAGTTGTAGATTTGAACTGATGGCAGCTCGTATTGCTATTCTACTTTCATCAACTGGCTTTATATTAGTGATATAAACCCCAACATCATTATAATCACATGTTCCACCACCTCTAAAGGTACAATCTGAGTTGCCAGAAAAATCTAAAATAGCATAGTATTCATTAGCGCGTACTGTTCCATCACGATTGATGATTTGATACACTCTTACTGCCAAGTTTCTTGGATCTCCTGTCGCTGCATTAAATCCGTTCCCTAATGTAGTTCTATTAGCAATTGAAATAACAAACTCTTCATCGATCATTCCAGACATCGAAGCTAAATCACTATCAACATTACCACCACTTCGTGGCATAAATGTTTGATGCCAAGCTGGATTGAAATTCATACTGAATCCATCCAAAGTTTCATTGCTATCGTTCTTAAATGCTACAACAGCGCCTCCTGGTCCCTTGAAAGTGTTCGCAAAAAACGCAGTTATGGGTTCGCTAGGGTTAGCTGATTCCCAAAATTGTGATACCACAATATCTCCTTGATCTCCAGAAGCTACGGATTCAGCACTAGGATAAGTAGAAGTCATATCTATATCTTCGCCAACCCATCTTGTATCGAATCCGTAAGTATCAAAAATCTGTTGTACATTAAATTCATTACTTCCTTCCACTGCCGTCATATAACCACCAACAAGGCTTAGCGTGACTTTAGATAAAGCAGGATCATTAGAGGAAATTATTAAATCTGCTTCCCTAATTCCTCTATCACCAGCATCGGCTATAAAATGAATGCTAATATCTTTGAATGTTCCTGGAGCAACATCAAATCCATTTAAATCACCTGTATTAACTAATTCAAAGTCGGTATCGGTAATCGCTATACTGGAAACGGTTAAAGTACCTGTTCCTTCATTATGAATTCGCACATCGTTGAACTCACTAAATAATAAATTTCTACCAGTGGTCGCTCTATGAAATACAATTCTATTTTCATATGGAAATGCGGTATCTGTTCCTGGAATCTTCCGCATATTTTCCACAAAAATAGATGGCAATTGTCCCACTGCCAAAATAGTAACACTAATAGAGGATTCTGCAGTATTGCCTGCATAGTCTGTCGCAATAGCAGTAAATATATAAGTACCAGGAGCAAGAGTACTAAAATCGTCTGGTTGTGAAGGAGCAGCCCAATTATATGGAGCGAAATTTTCTTGTCTGACTAAAGTTCCATCTAAAAACAATCTAACATTCCTGATCGTACCATCACTATCTATTGCTGATAAGTCTACTTGAAAGGCTTCCCCTTCGAGATAAACATCATTATTTTCAGGCGCAGTAAAAGAGATTGAAATTCCACTTTCACCTGCATTGCTAGTTGAACCATTAAGGCTTACCATTTGGTTGGTTCCATCTGATAAAGCAATAGAAAGCGTACTATTGAAATTTCCTACAGTAGAGCCAGTTGTGTAATCTACCGTAATCGTTATAGCATTTCCTGATTGAATTGTAACGGGTCTAGTTGTCCCATTTATTGTGAATTTATCGGCATCACCTCCTGCAATGTTTACCGTATTTATAGTCAAGGCTTCGGCAGTCAAATTTGTAAGCGTAATATCTTGACTAGGAACATTTTCATTGATAAGCCCTTCGAATCTCAACTGTGTTGGATTTATTGTAAGTCCAGTATTGGTAGGCGTTTCTCCAGGATTTTCCAACTTTAGTAAAATAATTTCACTTGTCGCGAAATCAGATACATAGATGTTTCCTGTATTGGTATCTTCCACTAAGTCTAATGGATCATTAAATCCTGAAAATCCCGTCAATCCAATTAGACTAGTACCAATATCTCCATTAGGACCATCAGGCATTAAAGTAATCAAATCACTACCTCCACTATATCGACAGACGATAATAGCGCCTTGTAATGCGCCAGGGTATTTATATTCGATGACACCATTCGGAGATTTGTTCAGTTCGAAATCAAAAGCAAAACCGCTATAATTTTCATCAGCGACTACATCACTCGCATAGTTACTATTAGTAGCAGCACCACTATTCAATACATATTCTCCTCTTAATGGATTTGGATGTCCATAATAACCAACAGAAGCACTAGGGTCTATTCTAAATAGATAATCATTTTGTGCACTATTTCTATTAACCGCTTCAATACTCGGCCCATCGTAGAAAGAACCATCCGGTCGTCTTGTTCCTTGAACAGAGGCAGGACTATTACTTCCTCCTGCTGTACCATTTGTAGGAACATACAATTGTCCATTACTATGAAATACCAAATCATACGGATTTCTAAGACCACTTGCAAAAATGGTTAGTGGCGCATTGTTAGCGTAAGGATTATAAGTGCCATCGCTCATCGTCAAAGCAGTACTACTTGCAGCATTGATAACGCTTAAAGTTTCTGAAGTTTGAACATCTAAAGGTAAATTAGTTGGTAATAAATCTAAATCCAATCTCAAAGTTGCCGCGGTTAATAATCTTTCTGCGCGATTTCCCCAAGATCCATCTGGTGCACCACCAGCACTATTACTGCCTTGATTAAAATATAAAACATCCGAATCACTAGGATCAAAAACGATACTATTTGAGAGGTGATCTCTAATAGAACGTGGTAGACCCGTTAGTAAGTTCTCTTCATTCTGTAAGTTGTTTCCAGACAAACGAGAAAGTTTACCGTCATAAGTAGGCCCACTATTAAAGACATAAGTTGAATGAGTTATATAGGCAACTAAATTGTTTGCCGTTGAATTGGGAGCAAAAGTCAAACCTATAGAAAGTCTTTGTGCACCATATGCATCTAAAAGACCGGTCAAGGTTTCTTTTCCACTCAAAGTCCCATCAGCTTCAATATTCCATCGGTCAATCTCTCCACTTATCTGCAAACCATAAAGTTTTGCATCTGGACCGACTGTCAATGAAGCATATAGTCCTTCTGCAACACGACCCAAATTACTAAAAACTACATCTTCCAAATCACCAACCCCTGTTTGTGTTGTTTCTGTGCCGGTAATAAATTCTGCACTATAAGGGAAAATGCTAGCACCTGCTAAATCCCTCACTCCATCGATAAGG
The DNA here is from genome assembly GCA_023301015.1 of Rickettsiales bacterium. The sequence continues at coordinate 3,266 of JALZVI010000263.1, forward strand.
TAACGATATCTAGTATTGGCTTCTAAGGCAGAAGCAAAGGAAATATTAATGGCATCTCCACCACCAGTTCCATTGACAGTAATCGTAACTTCAGTGGCAACTTCTCCTTCTACTTTATATAATTTTACCGTATTGTTAGTAATAGAAGTATTGTCTAAACTTGATAATCCAGCAGCATTCGTATTCGGTAAGGATAAGAAATTTGCTGAAATACTTGTGTTGAGACTTACATCTGTTGAACCATCTAAAGGAACGGCATCTATAACCGCAGGATACCTTAATCCATCTGCTGATTGAATAACAACTGAAGCAATTTTTGCATTCAACCCTTCGCTGCCATCTATGGTCATTGCGCCATCTGTCACGGTCACTTCAGCTACTGCTGTACGTGTACCAAAACTGTTGCCGGGTGAAAAGTCTATTACGGTTACCTCTTCTGCTTTGATTAAATGCTGCGTTCCAGTAGCCGTCTCTAGATCTAGATCTCCAACTTGTACTATAACACGGTAAGTACCGTTCGGGATTTCAATCTCCCATTTGACAGTTGGAGCACTTCCAGGGTGATCCATATGAATGAAGGTTTCCCTTATTGGATCAGCATCAATTGCTGGTGCTCTATTTCTTGCTACACTCGAAACGTCCCTTGGACTATTGTTGGAGACTAATCTCCATCCATAAGTTAATCCTCCTTGAGTACCATAAGCACTTCCTATGTCTTCAATAAACCCACTTGGTGTTAGGGTGTTTTCAGGTGCAAAATTAAATGCATAATCAATATTTGGTGCTTCGGTAGGAGTCGTGTTGCCTTCGAAACAAGTACTACCAGAATCTGCAATAGTAATATTTCTAAAAGAAGAATGTCCTTGTCTACGGTTGGCATCATTATCATTAATAAAAACGATGTATTGAAAATCACCTGTTATTAATTCTCCTACAGGGATAGAAAAAGTTTGGTAACTGCCATTGCCTGTATAATTGAAATCTTGATTGGCATTAGCG
>JALZVI010000264.1 GCA_023301015.1 Rickettsiales bacterium
ATGTTATTTGGTTTGTGTTTTCGCCAGTTGAAATCTTGAAATGCATCCCCAAAGTTACAGTAATATTGCAGTCGCATACTTTCCATCTCATCACGGACATGTTCATGGATATTTAGAAAGACGATCCAGCCATTATCTTCCTTTATATCGTCCCACCATTCTTCGTAATAACTATCGTCCGAACCATGGAAATTAAGTACATTATCACAGCATAGAACATATCTGTAGATTCCTTGCCCAATGAGATAATCAATAATTTCTCTTTTGATAGTGGCAATATCATTATGCAAGCAATCATTCCATTCTCCTATTAACTCTATTATAGCATAACCTTCATCCTCTTCAACCATCAATATCTTACCATATAAAGTTGCAGATCCCAGGTTATCCCACTGCGGATGGATAAAGTAATTGTATATCTTCTCTGTATAGGCAAACTCATTATACTGTCGCCCATATAATGGAGAACGTTTATCCTCTGAGGCGAGATAGTATTGATGCCATTTGTAATAAGGTTCTATATCGTGCATGATATTAGATTTCTTTATTGTTTTTATGTCCCAAAGATGTTATTTTTCGAGATAAAGCTTCACGTATATCAGTCCAATTAATGGAATATTCTGAAGATAATATAGAAGTAGAAAGAATAAACTTTAATAGAATAGGGCTACATCTAGCGCGATATGCGAAGCATATATCATTCATATCTACAAAATAACACAAACCGTCTTGCACAATAAAGCACTGATTTCAATGTTTTAATGAACAAAAAAACCAATGTTTAACAAGATTCTAGTTTGCTCAATAGTCGTTTTCATTACCCTTACGACAAGCCTTTCTATCCAAGCTCAAGAATTGTCCATTTTTGCGGGATGGAAAATTGAATATTATGAAGACAATGTTAAGATTTCCAAAGAACAGTTCGAAGGTAAAATATATGCGGATCCACTAGCCGGTACAATGTGGGACAAATCTAAAAAACAACTGCGTAACTCATATATACTTCTAGGAGCAGAAGTAGGTCTGCTTCTATACGCTGTTGCCTCATCTGATGATGGTGATGTCCCTACTGTCCCTATTATCGGTGTTTTAGCAACGGGTATGGGGTCTATCATATATACTTTCAAGGCTGTAAAATCTAGAAAAGAAGCGGTACTCGCTTATAACAAAGCTTATACTTATGAACCCTTTGTATCACCTAGTAAGAACGGAATTGGGTTGGCCTACAACTTTTGATGAGAATCGAGTAGTAAATGTTTAGAGCTTGATATTAACCTTATCCACAAGATATTGAGTAGTTACAACAGCGGCAGTTTCAGTCCTCAATCTATTATTAGATATATTAACGGACACAAAATTTTGCGCTAAGCAAGCTTCTAATTCTTCTGGTGTAAAATCTCCCTCAGGACCTATTATGGCAAGCAGAGATTGATCTGACGTGTAGTTGCTAATGTGTTGATTATCAGGCTTGTAGTGTGCGATGTATTTCTGAAAATTTTCAATATCATTACCGTCAAGTATTTTAGTTAATGGGGTCATTGCAGTCAACTGAGGATGATGATGTCGCAATGATTGTAAGGCTGCGCTTCTGATAACTTTGAGTGATCGTTCGTGATTGAGACGGGACTTTTCAGTTCTATGGGTAATGAGTGGGGTTATTTTATCGATGCCTATTTCTACACATTTTTCGAGTAACCATTCCCATCTGGCTTTGGTTTTAGGTGGCGCTACGGCAATCCAGGTTTCTACTTGAGCTTGTGTATGTATGACAGTTTCCAAGACTTCTAGTATGGCGTTGCGCTTATTAACCCTTTGTATTATCGCTTTAGCGGACATTCCCTTTCCATCAGTTATATGTATGGTGTCTCCGACATTGTGACGCAGAACTTTACAGCAATGTTGGAACTCTTCTTCTTCTAATTGAGCCTCAGTCTCATCGATATGTGATGAATAAAACAGAATCATAACTCTCTAATTATCTATATTATTGAACTTATCATGTAATCATAACATTTAAGAATTAGATTTTTATACAAATGCGGCTCTTTCCTGGAATTATGTAGGTAAAGAATAAGTATTTTCGCCGTCATTATTATATCTCTTAGGACAATCATCTTAAGTTGATATTTCCTTAATAAGCCTTAACACATATGTGGATACAGATTGCCCAGCTATTCTTAAGCCTTTCAATATTGGTAATACTCCACGAGTTTGGACATTTTGCTGCTGCCAAGTACTTTAAGACCAAAGTCGAAAAATTCTACCTCTTTTTTAACCCTTGGTTTTCACTTTTCAAATTCAAAAAAGGAGAGACAGAATACGGCATCGGCTGGTTGCCCCTGGGTGGTTATGTCAAGATCGCTGGAATGGTTGACGAAAGTTATGATTCAGAACAAATGAAAAGGGAGCCGCAACCATGGGAATTCAGATCAAAGCCCGCTTGGCAGCGATTGATAATTATGGTGGGCGGGGTATTTATCAATTTTGTATTAGGCGTATTTCTTTTTACGATGATTCTTACGGTATGGGGTAAGTCATTTTTACCCAATGAGAACGTGACAGATGGTATCGCAGTGGATGAAATTGCCTATGAATTAGGATTACGAGACGGGGATAAAATAGAGAAAGTTGGTGATGTCGTATTTGATAAATTCGAAAGAATAACTTTAATCAAAGAATTGAGCCTCAATGAAGCGCAGACAATCACTGTCAATAGAGACGGAAAAACAACTGTGTTACAACCTACTGAGTCAGGCGTAGATAAGCTGGGGCTATACGAGAACAGAGAGGCTTCATTGATTTATCCTAGATTTCCTTACGTCATTTCTTCGTTTTCTAATAATAGCGTAGGTGAGTCAGCAGGATTAAAAGTAGGGGACCAAATAACACATCTCAATGGACAACCCGTCCCTTTTCAACACGAATACCTAAAATTGCTACTTGTAGAAAAGAGATCAGAAATTTCTCTGTCTGTCAAGCGTGACGGTCAGATTATAGAAATTCCTCAGTTTTCGTTGAACGAAGATGGCAAGGTTGGTATGTATGGCACAAGTCCTGACAAGTTCTTTGAATCAGGAGCAGAAAAGTTTTCTATAGGCAAAGCTATGCCTGAGGCTTGGACCATGTCAGTAGGTTTTATCGGTGATCAGATAAAGGCATTCGGTCAGATGTTTGCAGGTAAGAGAAAAGCATCAGAGAGTCTAGGCAGTTTTATTTCTATAGGTAAGATGTTTCCAACTACCTGGGACTGGTATGCTTTCTGGCGTATGACAGCTATGTTATCATTGATTCTAGGTTTCTTTAACTTGTTACCCATTCCAGCATTGGATGGCGGATATATTATGTTCTTATTCTGGGAAGTGATCACAGGTAAGAAAGTATCAGATAGATTTATGGAAATTGCCAATTCTTTAGGGTTCTTATTGATGATTTCTCTGATGTTATTTGCAATAGGCATAGATATTACAAGATTGTTCTAAAAAACCATATTCTAAATTACGTATGAATTATTTTGAGTTATTTCAGATCCCTGTTTCATTTGATGTAGATGCCAGTGGACTCAAGCGTCAGTTCTATGCACTCAGTCAAGAGAGCCATCCCGATAGATTCAGTATAGATGATAAGGAAGCACAAGCACAGGCGCTGTCTCAGTCCGCAGAGATAAATAAAGCTTACAAGATTCTCAAGAACGGAGATCTCAGGCTGGGATATATTATCGAACTACTAGAAAAGGGTGGGATAGAGGTAAGTAAGGAACTCCCACAATCTTTCCTCATGGAAATGATGGATGTAAACGAAGCTATCATGGATTATAAAATGGAACCTACTGATGACCAGAAAAAGCAGATTGAATCTCAGATATCAGTAATGGCGCTAGAACTCAAGGAATCATTCTCTCAGGTAACGCAAGACTTTGACTTTAAGGACTCTGAACCAGACCACATAGAAGCAATAAGTTCATATTATCACAAATCAAAATACCTCAAACGGATTATTGAAAATCTTGCGGATAGGGAAGTGGACATATAACGATAACTACTTATATGTCAGGTAGCTTGGCAAGTTCTTTGCTCTAGAAGGGATGAATTTTACATTATCTCTCAGCTGGTTTTCCAGTTCAGAAACTTACCACAATATCCTTTTTTTATGCACAAACTATCTGTAGAATACTCAAAAGTTAACAACGCCATTCATGCACATCTTGCAGGGCCGTTGGTCTCTCTAGGCGCATTACAACTCAAGTCAGAGTTACATAATCAAGTCGCATCTAGTCAGAGTCTTATTGTTGATATAAGAAAAGTTACAGAAGTAGATACCACTGGTCTCAATGCCTTATTGTTGACCCAACTCAAATGTGCATTCAAAAATGCCCACATGACCATAAGATGCAAGCAAGAGCATCCGATGCAGAAACTCCTTCAACTCACTTCTATAGGAGATCAATTCCAATTTCAATTCGATTAACAGAACCTGAAAGATTTATACCAGTTTAACTTCAGAATGCCGCACATATTTTAATAGAATTTGCCCATCTCTGCGTTGAAAAAACGCGTCATAACTATGGCTATGCCTGCGTTTTTTCGCCTTGAGCTAAACAAATTTTCTTTAAAATCTTATACGCCATCTTAATAGTAAATTAGAATTACGCGTTTATGAGAAGTTAAGGTGAAGTAGATCCCATAGGTCGTACATTTTACATGCATGACTTTTGTTATTCTTTTAAGCTTTTTATGTTATCAAGAACCAACTTATTAACGATATCTGTCGTTAACACTTCATAACA
>JALZVI010000265.1 GCA_023301015.1 Rickettsiales bacterium
GTGCTCTTCCGATCTTGGAGGCGCAAATGAGAAAGAAAATAGATAATTCAGTTCCAGAAAAATCGATTCTACTGAATGCCTCATATCAGGAATTTTCTTCCGAAAGTTTTCTTTCGTTTGAGTATTTTATCACCTCTTCGAAGAGTGGTTCGTTGTATTGGAGATATAAAGGAATCAAAGATTCTGATCCTATTGCGTATGAGGTAATTATTGAAGAAGGTGAAGTCTATCCGCATGTGCTTTCGACGAGTGAAACAGGGGATCTTACTGTAAATGACGGGAGTTTCTTTTCCACTTCTGAGGACGATGGAGTCATTCCGGCTCCTAGATTCGGCACGACCTACATGAGGGAGAGCCAGATTGCAGCAGGGCACACGAAGGTTGAGATCAGTTCACAGCCTTGGGATCGAGTGGATGGCGTCACTCAGGAGAATTCTGGAATTCACACCATCATCACTCAAGAGCGCCAGACTGGCCTTACTATCGATGGTGAATCAGGCGTGACTTCGAGCCTCGTGACAGTGGAGCGGCTTGATGAGGATGGGATTGTTCAAATTAAAGAGGAGGTGGAGCATCTCATTTTTCAGTCTGACGGTGTTTTACTGTTGGGGGCTGCATCTCACATCGAAACGGTTAGACAATCGGTCTACCACGCAAAGTCGGATGACACCTTGGTGCTGGTTTCTGAGCAAACGACAACTTATCGCAAGAGCCATCACGCAACTCCGGAGAAAATTATCCTGAGTGAGCAGCTGAATGGTGAGTTAGGAACAGTTTACCACTATGACGCGACAACGAGGCTCGAGGCGGTCGAGTTCTCAGATGGATCCTGGGTGTATTACGGCTCTGATTTGGATGGTGATGTGACGGTTCACCCATTCGGAGACACTCCTTATGAAGATTTTGAGCCATCTAAGAGCGGCGGTGATTATGATGACGAGAGTTTGGCCGGAACCGTGGTCACAAGGAATCGTCAGACGCCGGACGGGACCATTTCACTTAGAGAAGAGGCTATTTTCGTCGAAGACAGTGGTTGGGCGATCACAAGTTATCAAGGGACAGCGTTTGAATTTGGAGATGGAGTGAATTTCGATAAAACGAGAACGGTAAGATGTGCCAGTATTGAGGTGGGAAATAATGAAAGCTTCGAGACAATCAGGGAAACCTTTGTTTCCCATGATCAAGGAAATATTGATCCTCATTATGCTGGCAGAACGAGGCAGTTTATTAATGAAGATCAGACTGGAACAAGATACTATTATCAGCTGGGCACCTGGGAGTCAGTGACTTCCACATGGCAGGATTCTTCCCCAAGACAGTATGTCGATGGCTCGTGGTCTTCGGTAGATGATTGGGCTCCTTCCCATCTACGTGTCATTTCGGTTCAAGGGGTAGTGGGTGTAGACGGAGAAGTGACAGGGGTGGAGGGGCAAACAACGGTCACGGTCAGTTATCAGTTTTTAGGAAGTTCCTCTGAGACCTCAGAAGGATCTGAGCTCCGTCTTTTTCAAGAGGGTGATGATTTGGAGGATGGACCCCTTCTTTCGAGCAGGGTGGTGTTGGAATATGAAGATCCTCACGATCCGGAGATAGAAATGCGTGAAGTTTTTGAAAATGGACGTCTCGTTTCCACCTCGCTTCAGGGCGATCAAGTTTCGATCTACACGGACAGATCCGGTCAAGTGACTGAATATCGCTATAATAATTTGGGGAGATTAGAGTCATCGACATTTCGTTCCTTGGCCCCTGGAGTTCCCTCAGAAGTGACAACCTATGAGTATGATGGTTTTACCACCACCACCACCCGAAGCTGGGTGGATTCTGGCCCGACCAAGAAGATCGTGAGTTCCCTCACGTCATCACGAACAGTGGACCTCACAGGGAGAGTGGTTTCTGAGGTGAATGAGAGTGGGAGAAGGACGGACTACCAGTATCCCAATCGCCAGACGAGAGTCGTCCTGCAAGATGGGGTTGAGATTTCGAAAGATATTTCCCGTATCGATGGGACTCCTTACCAAAGTTATCGCGCAGAATATCAAGATGATGGCTCCTACGAGCTCAAGTTTGTTTCCGAGAGCGCGCGAGCGCTTTTCGATGGTCCAGGCAGTTCTCCCGGTCAGGCTCAGAATGGGATGATGATCACCACGAGGAGTCAGTTGGGCTCACCAACCCAGGAGGTCCATACCGATTTGTTGGGGAGGACTCGAAAGGTGACTTCTGAAGGAATTGACACGGTCTACCTCTACAATGAGAAGGGGCAATTGTGGTCGGTGAAGAGAGGAACCCTGCCCGCGAATCTCACCGTTTATGGGAGCTTGGGGAATGTGACTTCACAGGGCGTTGACTTGGGTGGGGATGGTGTCCTCTCGGCTGATGAAGATAATGTCACGACGATCGCACAGAGCTTCGTGCCACTTGACGGGGCCTATTGGAGACAGCAAATTTCAACCCAGCTTGCCAGTAACGTTCAGAATGTCTCACTGCAGCTTGCTCAATTCCCTCAAGATGGTTCCGATTTGGTTTCGAAGTTCTACTCAAAAGATGGTGAGGGAAACATCGTCAATACCGTGACGACCCTCTCCCGAGAAACGGGAGAACAGGTGGTTCAGATCACAGATAGTCGCTCTACAAATGGCTACGAGCAGAGATCGATTCAGGGTTATCCCATAAGCGCGACGAGCCCGCTGGCGGACACTGCTCAATTTACCCAGTACCGTATCGAAAATGGAAATCTCGTGACAATCACCACTGATTTCCGCGGCGGAGTATCCAGCACTGTCACAAATCAGCGGGGCCAGACCCTGAGTCAAAAAAATCCGCTGAACGAGAAGACGTCTTACACCTATTACTCTGACAACCTCGTGGGCTCGGGCCAACTCCACAAGACGATTAATCCCATGGGCGAAACCGTGAACTACACCTATAACCTCTTGGGACAAACTCATCGGATGGACGGAGCGACTTACCCCATCGATTACCGATACGATGCCGTGGGACGCATGATTTCGATGACGACACATGGTCAGGCGGGGGCATCAGAAACCCGCTGGGTCTATGATTCAGTGAGTGGAAGGTTGAGTGACAAGTTTTACAGCACTGGGCCTGATCTGGGGACAAGTTATCAGTATGACTCTTACGGTCGCCTAAAAAAGCGTCTCTGGGCACGGAAGGTGACCGAGGGTGGTGATCGACTCTACACTGAGTATCATTATAATGACTTGGGCTATCTTGAGTGGATTGATGACAATGAAGTCTCTAATCAGACCCCGAAGGTCACCTTCAGTAACTTTGATCTTCAAGGGCGTCCACAGCTCGTCACCGAAGAAGGAAGGGGCTCAGTGGTGTTGAGTCATGATCCTCTGGGGCGTTTTGTCTCTGAGTCTTATTCTGCGGACCATGACTATCTTTCAGATTTTTCGCTAACGAGAGAAGAGACGGTCACAGGCATTACTCGTCTTCGTAAATTGACTCTCGAGAAATCTGGGCAAGAAGCCATTTTTCACCTCGTTCCCACGACGAACGGTCGGCCATTGGCGGAGTCCTTTCGCGTGACGAGAGGAGGCGAAACCTCGATCACCCAGATCGTAGCGAGCGATTTTTATCCCGGAAGCTCTGTCCCGAAGACAAAATCCATCAAGGTGGCTGGCAATACCGTGTTGTCTCATATCAGCAACCTCAACCGAGCAGGCCGGGTCGATTCGATCGTCTCCCGTGCTGGTGGAATAGACGGGCTGATCAGCACGAGTGTAGGCTATACCTATGATCGAGCAGGTCGACGGACCCATGCCACCCGGAAGGACGGCACGACTTGGAAATACGGCTATAACGATCGGGGAGAAGTCACAGCAGGGGAAAAAATACTCGCGGGCGGCGAGCACCTTGCGGGGCAGCAATTTGGCTATACCTATGATGATATCGGAAACCGGACTACCGCCTCCTTTGGCGGAGATTCCGCTGGCGAGAACCTGAGCGAGATTACTTATGTGCCAAACGCACTCAACCAATACGGCACGATCACCCATCCCCAGAAAACCAATGTAGTGGGCAGGGCTCCAGTGGATGCCACGGTCGTGATCAAAGAATCTCCTGACGGACTTCCTTTGGCTGGTCTCGAGCGTCAGGGGGAATACTTCCGGAATGAGATCTCGACGACGAATGCCGATGGGGAGTGGAAGGATCTTTATATAGGGCTCAACAGTGCAAATGCGGATGACCACCAAGGCGGGCGCTGGATCCCAGGAGAACTCGCCGAATTAGAATATGATGCCGATGGTAATTTGACTTCCGATGGTCGTTGGGGCTATCGTTGGGATGCAAACAATCGTCTCATTAGCATGGAATCAACACTTGAAGCAAAAGCCGCGGGACACCCAGATTTTGAGCTGAGCTTTACGTATGACTACCTTGGGCGTCGGGTTAGCAAGACTTCTGTAAACCAGGATAATCCGACAGAGACCTTCTATCAGCGGCGATTCATCTATGATGATTGGAATCTCATTGCGGAATATCAGACGACCGATTCAAGCGGGAGCAGCTTAGAACTCGTAGCTGCCCATCATTGGAGCAATGACCTCAGCAGAACTCCGCAGGGAGCTGGTGGCGTCGGTGGCTTGGTGATGTCGTATCTGAAGGATGCCGAGGCCGAAACTTGGAGTCATTTGTTGCCCAGCTATGATGGGAATGGAAATATCATCGCGTGGTCAGATGGCAGTGGTCAGATCGTTGAGCAGCGAGATTATGATCCTTTCGGCAATCTGCTGACCGTGCATGGCTCCTTACAGCAAAGCGGACGGAGTCCCTTTGGTTTTAGCACAAAGTATGAAGATAAGGAATCTGGATTACTTTATTACGGCTATCGATACTACGATCCTGTCTCAGGAGGGTGGATTAACAGAGATCCAGCAGGAGAGGCCGGAGGGGTTAATTTGTACGGAATGATTAGTGGGGGAATCATTAATGCTCTAGATTATTTAGGGCTCACAGAATGGACGCAAGATACTGCTATCGCTCAAGTCAAAAAAACGGTCGTCAAATGGAAAGGTTTGTATCCGTTTGCTAGTCGTCTAATGAACTATTGGGTGACAGAAAATGAAAAAGGAATCCATATTGGAAAAAAATTACTCCCCAATTATAAGCCAACACAAATTGATATAGATGAAGTAAAAAAGAAAGGAGGGGATCGCATTAAAAAAATAATTGCGCATGATGTTTTCAAAGGTTCAAAGACTCCAATGCCAAGAATTAAAGCGACTGTCTCAGGTTGGAGGTTAGATAATGACTGGCTGCCAGTGGTACATCCTGGGCTCTTTCGAGCATACGGAGGATTTAGACTTTCATACGCTAGTAATAATCCCGTGACATCGAGGGTCGATCAACCCTTTCACGGGTTTGGTGCTCGTATTCATAAGTTGTTCTTGTCTGGTGACTTCGTTGTTTCATTAAATGATACTTACACGTGGCCAAGTGAGGCGGCTGCTCACTTTTCAGAAACCTATGACGCGGCGAAATACCTTGAAGATAATTGTGGGTATTTGCCATTTAATCATTACATGACCTTTAAGCTGAGATTAAAAGATGTTACAGATGGGGTTGGTAGATCAGGACTATGAATGATGTTTCTTCAAAGCTCTCTAAGTTGGCTGCGGTGGCACTGGGACTGGCTGTTTGGGCTTTGGTTTGTAAGAAAATTTACGGTGTGCTTTCGGCTCTATTTGCCTTGGGTCCCTTTGCTATATCGATTTTCTTGGGAGTTTCGGAGCTGCGTAGTAGTCCGTTAGTTTTTTTTGTGTATTTGTTCTTATTATATTTTATAGGGATATGGATCTTAGAGAAGTTCTTTAAAAGTTTAACTGTGGCAACAGTGGCCTTCTTGTTTGCGCAGGCAACTATTGGGATTGTTTATCTTGTAGTGGACTGGTTCGAAAATAGTTAAGTGTTGCGCACCACTTTGATATCGAAAAATAAAAACAAATAAAATAAAAAGAAAAAATATGCCAGGCATACAATAGTCATTGACCCCTTTCTGCTGGCTGCTACTCTGCCCTTGAAATGATCGTTAATCCCCGTTCTTCCAATGATACCCCTCCTGAAAAGGAATGGTCTCCGCTCGAACTTGCGGAGATGAAAACGGGGCGCAGGATCGGGCAGATTCGGAGGCCTGAGGGGTTCTCTGGGCGGAAGCGGATGAAGCTGGAGGGTGCCGCTTGTTACCATGTCATGTCGCGGACTGTGAATGGGGAATTTCTTCTGGGATCGTTAGAAAAGGAGGCGTTCCGGCGGATGATGTGGCGGATGTCGCAGTTCTCAGGGGTAGAGATCCTGACTTACGCGCTGATGGATAATCATTTCCACATTCTCGTTAAAGTGCCGGATCGGGAGAAGTGGCTACGGAAGTTTGAGGGGCCAGAAGGGGAGGGGAAGCTGATGGAGCATCTTGCGACGGTTTACTCGAAGGCTTTTCTAGCGCAGCTGCGTAAGGAAATCGAGCAGCTGCGGGCGATGAAGGATGAGGAGGCGGTGCAGGTTCTTCTGGCTCGTTTTAAGAAGCGCTTTTGTGATGTGAGTCTTTTTGTGAAGGAGCTGAAGGAGCGGTTTAGTCGCTGGTATAACAAGCAGAAAGGGAGGCGTGGGACGCTTTGGATGGATCGTTTTCAGAGTGTCCTCGTGGAGGACGGGAAGGCGCTTGAGACAATGGCAGCTTATATTGATCTGAATCCGGTGAGAGCCGGTATCGTTGATGATCCGGCTTTGTATGAGTGGAGCGGATATGGGGAAGCGGTTGGCGGGAGTCGCAGGGCACGGCGTGGACTTTGTAAGGTAGTGGATGTGCCGCAGGATCGCTGGGAAGGTTTGGGAGAGATGCGATATCGTTGTTGGCTCTACACTGATGGAGTGGTAGTTGCGGAGGAGCATGCCTCTGGGAGTAGAGGGAGAAAGAAGAAGGGCTTTACGATGAAGCAGATGGTGAAGGTCAAACGAGAGCAGGAAGGTGTTCTCCCGCAAGGTGTCTTAATCCGAAAGCGAGTTTCGAGTTTTACGAACGGCGTGGCGGTGGGAAGTGAGAATTTTGTGAAAGGGGTGGCTGCTCGGTATCAAGAAGCTTTTGAGCGCTTGCGAGCGAAGCAGGGAAAAAGGTTAGACGTTGCAAAGGATGCTTCCCTTGGAGGGATCTATGTGATGAGAGAATAGAGGGGTAGTGAGCCGATTGATCGTGCGCTTTCCGCTTAGATTTAGGACGATGGAGCTGCGATGAATGGAAAGTTCTGCTGGGTGCTCGTTTTCTGTCTGATCAGAAGTTTGGTTTTCGTCAATGGGGACGAGCTTCAAGATGGAACGGGGAAAGATCGAGAGGTCGTTTTCTCGCAAAAGAGCCAGGCTTTTGCCGAAGAAATCAGTCTCAGCTTAGGGGGATCGGGCGAAGGCGAATTGATTCGCTACACGCTCGACGGCAGCGATCCGAGCGAATCATCAGAGGCTTTTCGTGATTCGTTGACGATCAATGAAAGCACGCGGATTCGGGCGAGGATCTTTAGGGGGGCGGAGGCGGTGGGAACTGTCGGGATGGAGAGTTTTCTTCGATTCTCTCCAGAGCTAATTTCTTTTCAGTCCAGCCTACCGGTGATTGTGATTGAGAGTTGGGGGAAGTCGTTCCCTGTATCGAAACAAGTCAGGGAAGGGGGGATCGCATTCATCGAGCCAGACGAGAAAACGGGACTAACTTCGTTTGGGGGGCCTTTCGACATTGCGTGTCGGTTTGGTGGAAGGAGGAGGGGGAGTTCAAGTCTGAAGTATGAGAAGTATTCCTTAAAGGTAGAGGCTCGCGACGAGTCGTCTGAAGATCTCGATATTGAACCCTTCGGAATGCCCAAGGGCTCGGATTGGGTGCTGGCGTCTTCCTATGAGATGGATCGCTCTCTGATCCGTGATGCACTTATTTTTGAACTCAGTAATCAAGCGGGAGAGTATGCACCCCGCACTCAGTTTGTGGAGCTGTTTGTCAATACTGATGGCAGCCCTTTCTCTTACGAGAAGAACTACTTTGGTGTTTATGCTCTCACTGAGAGTATCAAGCGGGGGGCTCAGAGAGTGGATGTTGATAAATTGGCGCCTGATGCGACGAGCGGGGACGATCTGACCGGAGGATATATCTTCAAAGATGACCGAGTAAAAGTGGGAGAGTTAGGATTCCAGGTGCATGGGATGGGTAACTATTACTGGGTCTATCCCAATGAGAGAGATATTCAGCCCAAGCAGAGTCGCTACCTGAAGAATTACTTAAACCAGTTCACGATGGCTGCCCGCGCTCCAGGCGGGCGGCATCCTATTCTGAAGACTCATTTTACCGATTATATTGACAAACGTTCTTGGCTGGTCTGGCACTGGATGAATACGATGGCTCTGAATCTGGATACTTACAAAGGGAGTGCCTATTACTATAAGAGTCACCTTCACGATCAGGGAGGAAAGATGAAGGCTGGGCCGCTTTGGGACTTTGATCGGAGTATGAATTCATCGGATCCTCGTGATGATAGTCCCTTTGGTTGGGGGGCTCCCGGCGCTGGAGGGAGAACCTTTGAGGATCAGCGTAGTCCTTGGTGGGGAATGATTCTGGCTGATCCTGATTTTCGACAAGCGCACACGGATCTTTGGCAAGAGATGCGCCGTGGTTCTCTGAGTTGGGAGCAGCTTGAGTCCACGATTGATGATGTGGCTTTCCAGCTCCAGACCAACGATCAAGGAGAGGAATCTGACGGATGGGGAAAGTCGCCCGTCGAGCGAAATTTTGCGAAGTGGTCAAAGTTTCCTCCGCGCCGTGGGAATCATGCCGGGGAGATTGAAATTCTCAAAGACTGGCTGCGAGCTCGAGTGGAGTGGATCGATTCACAGTTTACTAGCCCTCCATATATTCAGGGGGAGAGTCGATGGGTTTCCAAAGGGGGGGAAATCGAGATGGAGGGACCCATGAAAATGCAGATTTTCTACACGCTCGATGGGTCGGATCCACGGGAGCCAGGTGGGGCGGTGAGTCCTCGAGCTTTGAATGGAAATGAAATCACAGTTGATCGGTCGATGGTTGTTACGGCGAGAACATTAGGAGGACTGGGAGGACGTTCTTGGAGCGGTCCGATCAGGCGGGTGTTTCTTGTCGGGGAAGGAAAGGTGTCTCAAGTCAGGCTGGAGGTTACGGCTATCGAAGCTGCACCTAAAGGGCCAGTTGGGCCCGATGAGACGAAGGTGACGAGCAATCCTGCGGATTTTGAATATTTCGAAATTCGAAATTCAGATCCAACGCGAGTGGTAGATTTGACGGGTGCGCGGTTTACCAAGGGGGTGGAGTTTTCGTTCGACCGAGGAGTGATCACCAAACTAGGGCCGGGGGAGCGAATCGTTCTTGTTCGGAATCGGGCGGCATTCTTGCTGCGTCATGGGAGTCAATTAGCAGGACGGATTGCGGGTCAGTATGAGTCAAGTAAGTTGGATAATAAGGGGGAGCTGATCCGGCTGGAGGATGGTGTGGGGCAAGTCTTGCTGGAGGAGCGCTATTCGGGAGAGGTTGATGACCAGTGAGTGATTTCTGGATCGTGATGTGGGCCGGATCAGGGCTGATGTGAGTGCGTCTTCATGAGAGGTGTTTCTGGTGAATATCCAGGCTCTATTTATGGTTAGAAATTGGCCAGATTAGGGGAGGTGGAGTGATTTTTCCATTGCTGAAATAAATATGCGGCTGTTCTTCATGAGTCCCTGAAGTACGCGGCCTTTGCCAATGAGGAGCTTGGGCATTTTGATGCTTTTAGAGGCGAGTTGGCGATAGTCATTGGTGTTAGAATTGAGTATTTCTCCAATTTTCGGATCATTAAGGGCGCTCTCTAGGTTATCAGAGCCGATGATTTGTGCGACTTGTTCTTTGGCTGAACCAGCGCTCAGGATGGGGCGGGAGAAGAGCAGTCTGTGGACTTCTGGGAAAGCCTCGGGTTTAGCAATCCAGCTTGCAAGTGAGAGGCGGGCGAGTTCACAGGCATGTGGGTGATTCTTGACCCGTGCGTTCAAGTGGGGATTACAGCTGCGGTTTAAGGGACAAGGTTGCAGGATGATGGCAACCTTCTCGGGGTGCTTTCTTTGAAGCTGTTCCAAGTCTTTTTCGAGATCAAGGCAAGAGGAACAGGTGTAGTCGAAGTATTTTACGAGAACATGAGGAGCATCGGCAGGGCCGAGGTAAGGGGATTGGCCCAAGATTATTTTTGTCCCAATTCCCATATCAATGACCCGCTCATCATGCAGGGGCTCGGAGTGAGCCTGACTCGCAATGATTTCCTCGGAAATGAGATAGCCCTTTGGTTCCGGCCCAAACACTTGACCGAGGATCAGCGCGGATATGCTCAGGAGGGACAGGGTAACAGGAATCGGAAACTTTTTTTGGAAAGGAAGACTTCGCCAGATCGCGATGGTGGTCAAGAGGCCGGTGAGATGAGTGGCAACACACCAAGGGCAGAAAGACTTGATGACAAAAAGTTGAAGGCTTGTGAACCAGAGTGCCGAACCGATGAGAAGCAGGGCAATACTTAGAAGAGCGATTCGGTGAGGCTTAAAGGTGAGTCCGATGATCCCAAGATAAAGCGCGGTTGAAAAAGTGCTCACTGGAAGGCCAAACCACTGAGACCACTGAGATCCAAGGACATTTGCGCAATCACTGGATTCACCACATCCTTTAATTGAGCTGATATTCCCGTTCAGCTTCTGCGTGAGAAGATAGGCGCTGATAACAAGGCCGATAATTGCTAGAAGGCGGGCCAGGATAATGGGTGGGGGTTTCACAGAAATTCTTATAGAGACAAAGCGCAGGTTTGGAAATCAGGAAGAGGAGCTTTAGAAAAAACAAGAATATGCGAGGATACAATAGTGGAAGTGGTTGAGGTTGGCCAAGAGTTTGTGAAGGGCTTTTCTTCGCGGTATCAGGATACTTTCCGGAGGAAGAACCGTCGTGCGGGGAAGGCGCTTTTTCGGAAAAGTGAAAATCGAGAAATGAATTTACCTGCGAAAGAGGTTTTCGTGTTTCGGGAATAGGGCGCCGTTCTTCCGGGATTTTATCTGCAGATTAAGATGATTTCCGCAGATTTTTTTTCAGGGCTTCTTGAAGGCTGCGAGATGCTTGTCGACCGACTTTCTATTTTAGTTTGTCTGTCTTTTAAAGACGCCTCGTCGCCAAGAATCCCGCCGTCGCCGAGATCGAAGTCCCACTTCCCGATACCGATCAACTCTCCGGCGTCATCTCCTGCCTCGCCAAAACCTGCAC
>JALZVI010000266.1 GCA_023301015.1 Rickettsiales bacterium
AGTACCATCCCAAAGAACAGTTTGCTTTTCGCCAACAGAATTATCCAGATCATCCACCGTGCGAACAACTCTGCCATTTTCATTTATAATTTCGAGAGAAACATCCGTTGCAACGCCAGAAAGCTCATATGCAAATTCTGCACCTACACCATCAAACTCAACTTCGTCACCTCTATATTCCACAAATTTACCCACAAACCCAAGCGCTTCTGTAACTGGGTTTGGCGTTAGGGACGAGAGGATTCCATCTAGCTTTGTATTTGAATTAATCTGCTGCTCAACTTGCGTAAATTGCACAATCTGATCTGTCAGCTGGTTCGTGTCCAGCGGCTCTGTTGGATCTTGGTTTTGGAGCTGCGTTAGGAACAACGTCAAAAAATTCTCAAAATCACTCGTTAGTCCAGAAAGCGCCGTATTCTCCTCGGTACTCGTCTGTGCGTTTATCGTCTCTAAAACTGCTGCATTTGTTACTTCCATATCTTCCCCATATGTACGTGTTAATTAAACTACTATATTCAAACCACCATTGCTGACGGCCATATTTATCTCGGCTTGCGTTTGTGGAATTGCTGCCAGCTCTTCGTCAGAACCACCATTTGAACCACCAGAATTTGAACCAAACTCTGACTGCCCCTCGCCACCATTATTCAAAGAGAATTCCATATTCGCTGCATCTGCATCCACACCCGCTTCACGCAAAGATTTTGTTAGGTCATGTGAATCACGACGCAAGAATTCTAATGTTTCTGAACGATCCGCCACAATGCGAACATGCGTCTTACCATCTTTGTCCACATCCATTTCCACATCAACTTTTCCAAGCTCTGCTGGGTGCAGCTTTACTGTAATTTTATCTTGCCCAAGCTCAACTCCCTGAGTGATCTTGATCTTCACTTGATCCATCGGAGTACGCAAAATTTGCTGATTCTCCAAAGCTTTCAAATGCGCTTCCAACTTGCTTGTTGAAATATCATTGAACTTACCAACTGTTGCAATCTCGTTCACGTCAATTGGCTTTGCGTCAAAGCTTGCTACATCGTCACCAACATTCTGACTAAGAGCGCTAAGCACTGCAGCTGCATTTGTTGCCGCGGTAGTGGCTGCGCCGCTCTGACCATTCAGCTGAATCCCTGCTTGGTCAAGCTTATCTTGCGTCACTTTTTTCTGCTGAGCCGCTTCAGCCGAATCTGCGCCTAACTGCTTAGCCAAATACTCGTCATAAATTTTTTGAATCTTTGCAACATCAGTTGTGTCAACACCATCTGTGGGAAGCGCAGTTGCTGCAGCCACTTGTTGCTCAGCTGTTACTTGCTTACCTTCTGGCTTGGCAGTTGCTGCCTGCTGCAAAACAGCCAATTCAGCGTCAAAAGCCGCGTCGTCAAATGCCTGTGAATTTACAAATTCGTTGGCTAGTGGCAATGTAGAAGTTGGCAGCGCTTGCCCGCTAGCAACAATCTGCTGCCCTTGCTGGCCTAGGTTAGTGATGCCCTGCCCTTGTAGCAAGTTTTGCTGACCTGCGCCGAAAAGCTGACGTAGGACTGATTGATCTACCGCGCCTAGATTTTCGAGGTCTAGATATTGCTCGCCAGCGGGTAGCTCAGGAATGGATGGGGCGGTACCATATATCTGGGGGATAGGAATGATACCGCCTTGGGGGGTATTAACTTGCAAGCTCGCTTCATCATAAGCAGAAACATCCGCCGCAACTTCACCGACAATGTCGTTAAAGCTAGACAGATCAGAATCCACAGGCGCCTTGTCAGCAGCCCGCCCTACTACGGGGGAAGCGGCTGGGCCGGGTGCGGATAACGCTTGATTTATAATGTTGTTTACTTGCATAATTAAAAAGCATTTTGTTGCTCATGGAGGTATAAGCAACCCTCGTGCCAACTCTTGCTCACATTCAACCTCAGCGGGATAAAAAATATCTAAGCTTTAAGATTGACTAACGCATGCCGACTACTATAAACTAAGCAACCCATGGCAGAACTAGCAAAAATTGAAGCAAAAAAGGACGGCACAGAAGATGCCGACAAAATCCGCGAAATGCCCCAAAACATAGAGGCAGAGCAGGCGTTGCTCGGTTTGCTATTCATCAATAATGAGCAATATGGCAAGGTGAACGAGCTACTTGCGCCTGAAGATTTCTTCGAGCCTGTGCATCAACGTATATATGAGTCTGTTTCCAAGCTGATTGAGCGCGGGCAAATTGCAACGCCAATGGTGCTGAAAAACCAGTTTGACCAAGACGAGGCACTGGCAGACAAAGGCGGCGCGAAGTATCTATTCAACCTAGCCAAAATGGCCATCCAAATTCAAGATGCGCGCGAAATTGCGACTCTCATTCGCGACCTATCAAACAAACGCGCGCTAATCATAATTGGCGAAGACATTGTTAATGACGCGTTCAAGATTGATATGGATAAGCCGTCGCAGTCACAAATTGAAGTTGCGGAATCCGAGCTTTTTGCACTAGCAGAAAAAGGCCAAACAGGAAAAGCATTCCAGCTTTTGGACGAAGGCGTGCAAGCAGCACTCTTCAGCACCGAAAAGGCGATGAAGAGCAAGAAGCATATTGTCGGCGTTTCAACAGGCTTTGCCGACTTAGATAATATGCTCGGCGGAATGCAAAATTCCGACCTCATGATTCTCGCTGGCCGTCCGTCGATGGGTAAAACAGCTTTGGCGGTGAATATTGCGGTGAACGCAGCAATATCAATTGCCAATGACAATGACGACGAGGAAAAAGCTACGGTTATGACAAACCACGG
>JALZVI010000267.1 GCA_023301015.1 Rickettsiales bacterium
GAGAACGCTCAGGGCTGTTATATGGCATTAAGAGCTAATAAAACCCACCAACATTACTTTTTTGTAACATCCCCTCTTGAAATCTCGCGCTATATGCACTATCTCATTGCTAGAAATCAAAATAATACTGTTATTCTGAGCGTTGCGAGGAATGGCTAAAGCAAATAAACTAAGGGGAAAGAGAATGTCTAAAGTTATAGGAATCGATCTAGGTACAACAAATTCATGCGTAGCCGTGATGGAAGGCAAAGAAGCAAAAGTGCTTGAGAACGCAGAAGGCGGTCGCACAACACCTTCAATTGTTGCATTCACCGAAGACGGGCAGCGCCTTGTTGGTGAGCCAGCAAAACGCCAAGCCGTAACAAACCCAGAAAACACATTCTTCGCCATCAAGCGCCTAGTAGGCCGCAGCTTTGACGACAAGATGGTTAAGAAAGACATGGATCTAGTTCCATACAAAATCATCAAAAACTCAAATGGCGATGCATGGGTACAATCTCGTGACGAGAAATTCTCTCCATCACAAATTTCTGCCTTCACTCTTATCAAGATGAAAGAAACTGCTGAGAACTATTTGGGCGAAAAAGTTGAGAAAGCCGTAATCACAGTTCCAGCCTATTTCAACGATGCTCAGCGCCAAGCAACAAAAGATGCCGGCAAAATCGCTGGTTTGGAAGTTCTTCGCATCATCAACGAACCAACAGCAGCTGCGCTTGCTTATGGCCTAGACAAAGAAGATGGCAAAACAATTGCTGTTTATGATTTAGGTGGCGGTACATTTGACGTATCAATCCTCGAAATCGGTGACGGCGTGTTTGAAGTTAAATCTACAAACGGCGACACATTCCTCGGTGGTGAGGATTTTGATATGCGTATTGTTGAGTATCTAGCAGACGAGTTCAAGAAAACTGATGGCGTAGACTTACGCAAAGACCCCCTAGCCCTGCAACGCTTGAAAGAAGCCGCAGAAAGAGCCAAAATTGAGCTTTCTAGCACAACTTCAACTGAAGTGAACTTGCCATATGTAACTGCCGACGCCTCTGGGCCAAAGCACATGAACATCAAGATCAACCGCGCTAAGCTAGAAGACTTGGTGGGCGACCTTATCAAACGTTCAGTTGACCCATGCAAAAAAGCACTCAAAGATGCTGGCCTCAAAGCCTCAGACATCGACGAAGTGGTTCTTGTTGGTGGTATGACACGCATGCCGAAAGTTATTGAGACTGTAAAAGAATTCTTCGGTCGCGAGCCGCATAAAGGCGTGAATCCTGACGAAGTTGTTGCTCAAGGCGCTGCCATCCAAGCTGGTGTTCTTCAAGGCGACGTGAAAGACGTGTTGTTGCTTGATGTGACTCCACTTTCACTAGGAATCGAAACATTGGGCGGCGTATTCACGCGCTTGATCGACCGCAACACAACAATTCCAACGAAGAAATCGCAAACATTCTCAACTGCTGATGACAATCAATCAGCCGTAACAATCCGCGTATTCCAAGGTGAACGTGAAATGGCTGTGGACAACAAGGTTCTGGGACAATTCAACCTAGAAGACATTCCACCTGCCCCACGTGGCCGCCCGCAGATTGAGGTTACATTCGACATCGATGCAAACGGAATTGTGAATGTGAGCGCCAAAGACAAAGGCACGAACAAAGAGCAAACCATCCGCATCCAAGCATCTGGCGGCTTGTCTGATGAGGATATTGAGCAAATGGTGCGCGACGCCGAAGCAAACGCTGACGCTGACAAAGAGCGCAAAGAAACTGTGGAAGCCCGCAACAATGCCGATGCGCTGGTGAACACAACTGAAAAAGCCCTGAAAGACCATGGTGACGCAGTTTCAGCCGACGAGAAAGCCACAATTGAAGAGAACCTGAAGACTCTCAAAGAATTGCTAGATGACGAAAATGCTGACGCTGAGAAAGTGAAAGAAGCTGCTCAAGCATTGTCAGAAAGCTCAATGAAGCTCGGCGAAGCAGTTTATAAAGCCCAAGAAGCAGAAGCTGGCAACGAAGGCGATGCAGAAGCTAAAAACCCTGATGAGGAAGACGAAGGGACAGTTGTTGACGCAGACTTTGAAGAAGTTGACGAAGACGACAAAAAGGCTAGCTAAATAATTGCTTCAAAACTAACAAATCCACGCCCCGCACTTGTTGCGGGGCATTTTCTTTGGTAAACACCTCCCATGGCAAAAACTGACTACTATCAAATTCTTGGCGTTGAGAAAAATGCGGACGACGCTGCGATTAAAAAAGCTTATCGCAAACTCGCTATCAAATATCATCCCGACCAAAACCCTGATGACAAAGCAGCTGAAGAAAAGTTCAAAGAGCTTTCTGAAGCATATGAAGTACTGAAAGACGCTGAAAAGCGCGCAGCCTATGACCAATATGGCCACGCAGCATTTGAAGGCGGAATGGGCGGTGGCGGAAGATCTGGCGGCGAATATGCCAACAACTTCTCTGATATCTTCGAAGATCTATTCGGAGGCGGAGGCGGTGGCTTTGGCGGATTCGGAGGCGGTGGCGCACAACAACGCCAGCAAGCCAACAACCGTGGCTCAGATTTGCGCTATAACATGGAAATCTCGCTCGACGACGCCTTCAAAGGCACAAAGAAAGAAATTCGCGTCAACACCTATGACGATTGCGGAAAATGCGAAGGAAGCGGCTCAGCCGACGACTCAGGCGCAGCAACTTGCGGAACATGCGGCGGCGCTGGCGCTGTGAGAATGCAGCAAGGCTTCTTTAGCGTGCAACGCACATGCCCAGATTGCGACGGCGCTGGCCACCAAATCAAAAACCCATGCCGCAAATGTAGCGGCGCAGGACGCACGAAGAAAGACAAAACTCTCAACGTTACAATTCCAGCAGGTGTTGAAGAAGGCACTCGCATCCGCTTGTCAGACAAAGGTGAAGCAGGGATTCGGGGTGGAGAGAACGGTGATTTATACATCTTCCTCTCCCTCAAATCGCACAGTATCTTCAAGCGCGACGAACATGACTTACACGTTCAAGTTCCTGTAAAAATGACATGCGCATCTCTCGGCAACTCCATCGAAGTGCCAACGATTGAGGGAAAGAAGGTGAAGCTGAACATCCCTGAAGGCACGCAAACCGCTGAAAAATTCCGCCTCAAAGGCAAAGGCATGAGCATCTTGAACAGCTCCATGCGTGGAGATATGTATATCCACGTGAAGGTAGAAACGCCGAAGAATCTGAGCAAGAAGCAAAAGGATATTTTGCAGCAGTTCGACGAAAATTGCGGCAGCAAAACCAGTCCAGAGACGGAAGGCTTTTTTAACAAGGTGAAAAGCTTGTGGGAAAGTCAGTAAGAGTCGATTCTTAATTAAAAGATTAAACTGCAAAAGCAGCGGTTTAAATAGAGCCACCAATTTCAACGAATAAAATACAAGCTTCATCAGTTTCATCCACGGTATATGCGCCTGTCACACCACCAAAAACAACCCCACAGTCATTTGGCCCTAACCCAGAACCAGAATTGCCCCTTACAAAACCAGCAGAAGCACTTCCGTCATCTAGTTTTTGGTCAATACTCAGTGCGTCTACTGGCCTGAATGCCGCCAACTCATTTCCAATCCAAGATTGCCCTGCTGCACGAGTTGTCTTGCTAAAATGATAGCGATTGCCCGTTGTAAAAACGCCACCAATCCAATAATGCGCTAACACCACAACATCTTCAAACCCATCTATTTTTGGCGTGTTCACCCCAGGGGTAATGCTACTTGCAGCAGCGGTGTCATAAATTGCGTTATCTGGCTGAAAACCAGTTTGAGATAAATTAGCCCA
>JALZVI010000268.1 GCA_023301015.1 Rickettsiales bacterium
CATCCCGCGCTTCATCTTTGAAAGATGGTCGAGGAATGTTTTTCCGTTCAGATAATCGACCTCATGTTGAATCACCGCGGCAAAAAAGCCATCCGCCTCCAACTCTTGCTCGGCACCGTCATAATCCAAATATTTCACCTTCACCGCCTTTGGGCGCGAAATTTCAGCGGAGATTCCCGGGAAGCTGAGTGACGCCTCCTCAAATACTTGCTCTTCATCATCCAACCAAGTGAACTCTGGGTTTATAAAGCAATATGGGTTGGAAACGCCGTCTTCATGCAAATCCACCACGGCAACACGCTTGAGTGAGCCGACCATGTTCGCACCAAGGCCAACCGCCTGCTCAAACTTCATCGTCTCGAACATAGCATCCACCAGCGCCCTCACCTCGTCATTCACCTCCGCCACAGCCTCAGCTGTTTTACGAAAAATTGGATTAGGCGCAGTGATGATTGTAAGTGGCTTCATAGGAACAGCTTATCGCACAATTTCCCAAATTTAACAACCCGATTGAAGTTGTCATCTCTTTGCATACTAGCCACCACCATCAATGTTTTTTATTAAGCGGCTTTTGTTTCTTGCGGATTTTCTATTTCTTGCTTTGGGCCGAAGAACTCAAAATGCACTTGGCCAGACGGCGCTCCTAACTCAAGTAGGTTATTATAGGCATTTATCATAAATGGCTTTGGCCCGCAGAAATAATAGTCGGAGTTCACCTCTTTCACTAACGACTGAATCAGAGCGGAGTCCACAAATCCTGTGCTCACCCCTTCATTCTCCAACCTCTGGCCATCGCTGTAGCGATAATGAACCGTTAAATTGCTATGCTTCTCTGATAGCTCATCTACCAGCCCTTTGAAAGCGTGATTCGCCTCATCCAGACTTGCATAGATGAAGAGAATTTCTCTACCCTGCGCCAACTCCAATGATGTTAGCAACATGCTCAAGATAGGAGTGATTCCAACGCCCGCTGCCATAAGAACCAAAGGACGGCTCGACGCATCACCCAAGAAGAACTCACCGCATGGGGGCGCAATTTCAATGGAGTGACCAACTTCAACATTATTGTGCAGCATATGAGAAACATAGCCCTCTGGAGTCTTCGCATCCGCACCATCTTCACGCTTCACACTAATGCGGAAATGCTTTTGCTTTGGCTTGTCAGACAAGCTGTAATTACGCATGGTGGTATGCCCACAAGGTGATGGCATTCTGACTGTTATATATTGCCCAGCCTTAAAAATTGGCGGAGCCGAACCATCTTCTGGCTCGAGATAAAATGAAGTTATAACGTCACTCTCGACAATCTTTTTCGTTACTTTGAAGTTCTTAAAATCCTTCCAGCCGCCTTCAATTTCCTGCTGCTCTGCATAAATCTGCTTTTCTCTGCCGATCAAAATATCTGCTAAAAAGCCATACGCTTCGCCCCATGCTTCAATAATTTCTGGAGTTGCTGCATCGCCTAGAACTTCTTTAATCGACTCAAGCAAATTCTCGCCAACAATCGGATAATGCTCTGGCTGAATGCGAAGTGAGGCATGCTTTTGCGCGATTAATTCCACCGCGTCGCCCAGCACTTCCAAATTATTGATATTCTCTGCATACGCACAAATTGCGGCTGCCAGCGCTTTCTGCTGCGCGCCCTTGGCTTGATTGGCGGGATTGAAATATGGCAAAACCTCAGGGTTATTAGCGAACATGCGCTCATAAAAATGCCTAGTTAACGCTTCACCACCAGCTTGCAGAACTGGGACTGTTATCTTCACAATTGCTATCGTTTTTTCACTTAACATCGGCTTTCTCCTGAATATGTCATAACATGCACTCCAAATACATGTTATAGATATAGCTTGTATAATCCCTCTCTGTCAAATAATAATTTAACTATGAAACTAACAAGCTTTACAGATTACTCACTTCGAACGCTGATATATTTAGCTGCAAATAACGACAGGCTTTGCACGAGCAGCGAAGTGTCGGAATATTTCAACATCTCAAAAAACCACATGATGAAAATCACTCACAATCTTTCGAAGAAAAAATACATTAACACCAAAAAAGGTAAAGGTGGCGGAATTGAATTGGCAAGGGAATCTAGTGAAATAAATATAGGCGAGCTCGTTAGAGAAATAGAGCCAGATCTGCATATTGCCGAATGTTTTGACGCCAGCTCTAACAAATGCAGGATTACCGAAATATGCAAGCTCAAGAAAGTTCTATCAAGCGCCAAAAAGGCGTTTATGGCCGAACTAGATAGCCAAACATTGGCAGATATCGCACCTAGCAAAGAAGAGCTTCAGAAGCTAATTCCATATAAAGGCGTCATATAATCGTCGGTGGGATTGGTTGCGGAGGTTGGATTTGAACCAACGACCTTCAGGTTATGAGCCTGACGAGCTACCGGGCTGCTCTACTCCGCGACACTTTGTACTTGAGGCTGACTTTGCAATCGAGCCTCATCAAGTGGGCGGAATATGCCATCTATGCAACGTGCTGTCAACCGCTTAATTAGGGGTTTTGGCTATTTGTGCAATTATGCTGCTTGTTGGCTAACTTTGCAGCCCTGCTCTACCCATTGGCTGAGGGCGGCGATGCCCTCAAGAGTGTAGCCACAATGTTTATCAACAAACGCGCCATCAATCTCTTCAGTTTCTGCGGCCTTGAGGGCTGCTGCACCGTCAAAATCTACATATGCCATGCGTGCAGAGAAATATTCCGCTGGAATGCCAAATACGGCAGAATGCAAAAGCGCAACGCCTGTTTCTTTCAAAATCGCGGCGCATAACTGCTCAGATGTTTCAAGCCCTTGAGCACGAATTACATCGGCGAATGGAGTGAAGTCTACATAGAAGTAAAAGCCCCCCTCTGCCTTATGCACAGCGATTCCTGCGTCGGCCATAATGGCGTGAGCTTTTGCTGCCAGAATTTTTAGGATATCGCGCTGGTTTTGCAGGAATTTTTCGGTCACGTCATCGTTACGATAGGCTTCAACAGCCGCAACTTGCACAGGCGATGTTGCGCATGAATATGTTTCAGATGCAACGCCCAGCATTGTTTCCAAAAGCTCTGGCTGGTTATCGGGCAAAAACGCCAGACCTAAGCGCCACCCGCCTGCTCCGCACCATTTGGACAGCCCAGTAGTGATAATTGTACCTTCAGGGTAATATAGATCGGAAGAGCACACG
>JALZVI010000269.1 GCA_023301015.1 Rickettsiales bacterium
AAAAATATGCACCTATACCAAAGGACACGGCTAGAAAACCGCTGATTAAATGAGGGTGAGAGAATCTGCGCGTTGGAGTTTCTTTAGCAAAGCTGCTGTCATCCTTCTTGTTAGACATAAAATTCTGAATGCCCTTATGCGCAGAATCTAGCCTTGCAAAATGGATTAGCATCTCATTCTTCTGGCCATTAATCTCAGGCTTTGTCGCCTCCTCATAATCGCAATTCATAACATCGCAAATCAAACCCGGAATCGCATCCAGCTTCTGCCAAAACTGATGCACGAACTTACCTTGTTTATTTTCATTAAGCTTCGTTCCGCCAATCAACACATTAGCATCAGTCTGCAAGCCATCCAGAGCCTTGCTCAAAGCTTTCGAGGCCTTCGGGCTATCATCTTTTGATTGCAACGCATATGCGGACAAAAGCAAAATTTCATCCTGCACCGTGTTAGCTCGTGATACAATCTCAGGGTCAAATTGATTCACACCAGATTTCTTCACATTCAAACTACGTAATGCAACAGCCCTTGCTCCAGCCGCCAAAATCTCATCTGTATATCTGTCAGCACCCGGCTCCTCTTCTGTCAAAGTTGTATCAACCTCAGTTGGTAGCTCGCCTAAATACTCTTCTGTCATAACATCCTCTTTAAAAATTTCGATACAAATAACACAACTAGTTAACTATTGTCAATAACTTTTGCTAGACTGCAACATAAAATAGGAATCTCCCAAAACTCCGCTTGATTTTTTCTCCCACGGCCTTAATCTCACCTCATCAATTCAATGGAGAATAAAAAATGAAAAAACTACTTCTAATTACAGCAATCATTGCTGGAACATCTATGTCAGCAAGCGCTGGCGATGCAAAAAGCGCAGTGACAGATGCACGCGGCAATCCAGTTCGCAGCATCCTAACAGAAACATGCGTTCGTCACGACTTCAACGAAGGGTCTGACCTTTGCGCGCCGCCAGCACCTGCTCCTGCGCCAGTTGCAGCACCTGCTCCAGCACCTGCACCTGCTCCTGAGCCAGTTGCATTGCTTACAAAAGAAGAGCTAACAGCATATTTTGACTTTAGCAAAAGCTCACTAAACGCTGCTGAAACTGCGAAGCTAGACACTTTGGTGAATGCATTGATCGCCTCAAAAGGCGTGAAGTCACTTTCAATCGTTGGTTATGCTGATCGCATTGGCTCTGCTAACGCAAACTTGGCATTGTCAAAAAAGCGTACAGCCGCAGTTGAGACTTATTTGAACGAACGTGTGAACATTCCAACAAGCGTTCTTCAAGCCAACTCACGTGGTGAAGAAGGTTCAGTAACATCATGCGACAAAAAACAAAAACGCAAAGCTCTAATCTCTTGCCTAGCAGCAGATAGACGCGTTGAGATTGTTTTGAACTACCTACGTTAGTTCTAACGCAATAATATCAAAGCCCCGTAGCAGCAATGCGCGGGGCTTTTTTATTGCCCCACAGAAAAGCTTGACAAAAGTTAATCAAATGTGCGATAACATGCAAAAAACTCAAGGTAATTAATGAAAAAGTCATCCATTGCACAAGCAGAAGCACGCATAGCATTTATTGAAGAAAAACTCACTGCAGAAGGGCTAAGAACTCAGGGAAGAACCCACAAATCTGATGGCGAACATTTGTCAGCAGGAGAAGTAGTACCAGAAGTGAACTTCTCATTCCTCGATAAGTCTAAGCACATAGGCAAGGTGGAAGAAGCTATAAGAAAGTATCTCACAGCTAAGCTTGCTGACATATACGAGAAAGTCAGCAACGGGGGAAGCAAAGAAGAAGGCACAAAGACCTTGAAAGACGTTATAGAAAACCAAGTTCCCTACCTAGCATCAGGAAACTATGCTGGCTGGTATATTAATACCGATCAAACACATAAGCTGGGACTGCCACTAACTATTGAAGTTAGCAAAGGTGCCAAAAACCTATATGACCAACTTAATAATCGCGAGAATCTACCGAGTGAACGCTCAAGAGCTAGAGAGGTTTTTTTCAATCTGGTTATCAACGAGCTAAGATCGTATAGCGAGAAGCATGACAAAGCCGAGCTCGAAAGCGACAAACCTGACAGCAAAAAACAACTGCTCAACTGGGACTTAGACGACATCCATTGGGAAATGAGCTGGTTAATTACCAAATCCCCTAAAGAGGGGCATTTCATGGCAACAGAAAAATTGCTTGATGGCTTCAAAGACAAGCAAGGCGCGTGGATTTGCCGCCCACTAGAAGAAATTGCCCATAATCCCTCTCCTGGATTCACAGAGCTCAAAGAAAAAGGATGGAAAGAACCAAACAGAGAAACGTCCGATAGAGTAAAGGCAATAGGATACAAAGACACTAACATCGTAACAAGAGCAAAAAGCGAGTTCATGAAAGAGATTAAAGAACTTGGCCTAGAAAGAAGCGAGTATGAAACCAAGGTCGACGTTCCGCCAAAATTCCTTGAAAAAGTATTCGTTAGCCCAGAAGCATGGAACGGGTTTGAGCATAAAGGCAAGGAAGTTAAAGGTATTGAAGCTAGAGTGGTAGCTAAAATAGACCGCCTTCTGGAAAAAAGAGAAGCTAGGCAATTTCAAAAAGAAGAAACAACGGCAAGCGCACCTTCCAAAACAACAGCAGCAGAGCGCTCCGCCTAAGAAACTAACAAATCAAACAGAGTGAGAGGCAAGGCAATGAGTCAAGAGCTACACAAAAAAGCAGTCGGGATAATTGAGCAAATAGAAAAAGCTTCAGCGGAAAGCTTGCTAGCAAGCAAAAGGGTTTTCAAGAAAGATAGTGGCATTCTAACAATCCCAGCAACTATGCAATTGTTGAATATAAGCGATGTCGACCCAGCATATCGCCCTGTCTACACTAACGAAGCAGTCAGAGAGCTGTTAATCACGAAGCTGGTGGAAGTACTTCAATTCAAAACCAAGCAAGAAAAATCACTCGGAGCGGAAGAAGGCGCAAAAGCAGGTAACGCAAGACTTCAAGAGCTTATTACCAAAAAAATCCCATACTTTGCCGTTGATGATAAGACAAAAGGCTGGTTTTTAAGTGAAGACTTACTGGAAGAGCTATCAATCCCAACAAAAGCAGCTATGGCAATCGGCGCGCGCCCAATAGCAGAGCTCGCTGTTGGCATTGACGGGATGCCGCCAAGCATATCCGCGACAAGAACCGCAGCAATCAAAGCAGTGCATGGTGAAATAGGCAGATACTCTAATGATAAAAAACTAGGTTGGGACCTTCAACGCCAATACCTAGAGGCAAGCAAGTTTTTATTTAGGGCTCACGACAACTCAACGGTGTGCGCCACTACAAACCTTATTGAAGGGACGAAAAACAAAGACGGCACTTGGGACTTCCGTCCGCTAGAAGAAATACTACATAACAGGTTTCCTGCATACCAAGCCTTAATAGAAAAGGGCTGGAAAAAGGTTAGCGATGTACTCGATGACAAAGCAGGTGACCTTAGATGTGACCCAAGCATACCATCAAAGCTAGCCACAGGGCTAAGCAAAGCACTTAGAGATACGAAGCTAGAGCCGAGCGACTATGTTCAAAAAGTCAAAGAACCAGAAAGCAAGCAATTTTCATGGCTAGCAAGCCCAGAAGCAATAGAGGGCTTTGAGAACAATGGCAGAAGAGTTCATGGCCTAGAAGAAAAGATAGAGAAAATTATCGCTAAAGAGAATAAAAAGAACGAACCTGAATTAACAGCAACCGTCGCCGCAACCCTAACAGAGAAAATCAGAGATAAGTAGCGCCTAACCCTTCACCACCGCATCCACAGCTTTCAGCTGGGTCAGCAAGGCTTCCATCTCGTGCAATTTCACCATGCATGGACCATCCGACGGTGCGTTGTCTGGATCTTCGTGCGTTTCCATGAACAATGCCGCAACACCCACAGCTACAGCTGCACGCGCCAAATATGGCACCATTTCGCGGTTACCACCACTAGCGCCGCCAAGCCCACCAGGCTGCTGCACAGAATGCGTCGCGTCATACACCACAGGATATCCAGTTTCAGCCATTGTCGGCAAACCACGGAAATCTGTTACTAGAGTGTTATACCCAAACGAAGCACCACGCTCGGTTAGCATAATATCCTCACAGCCAGTGCTCGCAATTTTCGCCGCAACATTCGCCATGTCCCAAGGTGCCAAGAACTGCCCCTTTTTCACATTAATCACCTTCCCATGCTTAATCGCCGCTTCACCAGCCGCAACTAGCAAATCTGTCTGGCGGCATAAAAACGCAGGGATTTGGATGAT
>JALZVI010000270.1 GCA_023301015.1 Rickettsiales bacterium
TTTGCGCACCAATATATTCGCCAATTTCCCGCGACGACGCAGCAGAATTATAATATCCCCCGCCTCAACAGCGCGCCCCTTCGCAGGCAAAATTCGCCCCTCACGCAACCAGCCGCGAATTTTCTGCACAACTGCATCCGCCAAATCCACCTCGTGCGAAACTGCTTTATACGACTTCAGCGGCAGCTCCCAGCTTTGCATCTCCTCATATTCCTCCGCCTCAAAAAGCGGCCAAAGCTCCACCAGCCCCGCGCCCTCATCTGCACGATGCGCCGAATGCTCAACGGCGTCCGCAAAAGTCCCCACCTGCTTCATATCCTCCGCATTAAACACCCCGTCAACAAAGCCAAGCACATTTGGCAACGAGCGGAACGACATGGACAGTGGAATTTTGTGCCACTCCTTCCCGCCCTCAACGCAAGCCTTGCCATATTGCCCGCTCACAGTCCGTAAAATCTCTGGCTTCGCACCCTGAAAACTATAGATAGACTGCTTCTCATCGCCCACAATAAACAACGTCCGATTAGAATCCTTCGCCCCCTCGCCCGCGAAAAACTCATTCGTAATCCGCTGAATAATTTCCCACTGCTCAGGGCTAGCATCCTGCGCCTCGTCGATCAGAATATGGTCAATTCCGCCGTCCAATTTATACAAAATCCACGCCGCCGAGTTCGCACTGGCGAGCAGCTTGTTCGTGTAAAAAACCAGATCCTCATAATCCAAAACATTCTGCGCCGCCTTCAACTCGTCATAAATTCTGATAAACGCTTCTGACACTTTCTGCACCGCATATGTCAAATTCAGCATCTGCAAATTGCGCCAGTTTTCTAGACCTTCCTCAATCCGCGTTTGCTCGCGCGCAATCAGCTCATCCAGCCCAGCATTCGCCGTCATCACCGCCTTATTCGCCATAGATTTTCGCGGTGTCATTTCTGCCGTCATGAACAAAGCCAAGAAATCCTCCACGTCATTCGAGCGTAAAAACTCATTCCATTTCACCAGAGATTTATCATGCGTCGCTGTTGGCCTGTCCGTCCATTCTCGCACCAAAACTCGCATCAGATCAGCGTCATGCTCTCCAATCTGCGCCCAAGCAGCATCCAAATCCTCAAACCCCTCCAGCCGAAAATCGCCCGCATAATAGCGGCGGAATTTGTTGCGACTACCAATCACCTCACGCAGCATGTCATTAAACCAACTCTCCGACGTATTCGCCGCCATATACCCCACCGCATCCACAAGCCCCACGTCATCTTGATCATGAATAATCCGCTGCTTCGCCTCGGCAATTAGCTCCTTGGAAGTCACATCATCAATCACCGAAAAATATGGCGTGATCCCTGCCTCGAGCGGGAATTTCTTCAGCACTTCTTGGCAGAATGAATGGATGGTTTGAATGCGCGGCGGGGGCATAGCGTTGAGCACACCTGCGAACAGTTGGCGCGCCAATTTCAGCTGCTCAGCACTCGGCTCAGCATTCATCAGCGCCTGCAATTCTTCCTCCAGCGCAGCGTCATCCATCACTGCCCAGCTCTGCAATTTGCCCGAAATCCGCTCCGACATTTCCGCCGCCGCCGTGCGTGTATATGTCAAACACACAATCCGCGAAGGCTCAACTTCAGCCAGCAAAAGTCGCAAAACGCGCTGCGTCAAAACATGCGTTTTCCCCGTCCCCGCATTCGCCGAAACCTGCGCCGAAATGCTCGGGTTGGAGGCCAAAATCTGCGCTGGCAGAACTATATTTTTGCGCTCACCCATTCCCTATTCCCACTCCTGAATCCGCGCCAAATGCGCAAAGTCATTATATTGCAACGCCACCTGTGGCCGTGGCCGCGCGATATATGGCGTTTCGGGGTTAGCAAAAATCTCCACCAAATTCGTCACCCCCTCTTCCGCATCCGCAATCAGCTCGCCCATATCAGCCTTCACCACGCGCACCTTGTCGTCATCCAAGCCCTTCGTTTGCCAAAATTCTAGCGACAAAATATGCTGCTCAAACTTATACGCAAAAATCAGCGCCTCCAGCGAAATTTGCGGTGAAACTCCCATCCGCACATCCTTGTCCGACGGCATCGCCCCAGTTTTATAATCAATAATCCGCACACCCTCAGACGATTTCTCCAGCCTATCCGCACGCGCTGTGAGGCGGAAATTGCCGATTTCAAAATCGCCCTCAAACTCACTCAAAACTTCCGCACCAGCACCACGAGCCGCACGTTCTTTCAGCAAAATCCATTCCGCAATTTTCGCAAATCTTGGCAGCCAAAACACACGCAGAATATTCCGATTCTGATACTGCCCCGCCAGCACCTCCTCCGCACATCCCAGCAAAGTTTCCAACGTCCCGTCATATGCCGCATCATAAGCCTCAAGCGCGTTATGCACAAAATTCCCAAAATCCGCTGGCGTAATTTCCGCGTCAATATCATTCAGTTTCCGCAAGCCCAAAACCTTCTGCGCATAGATCACATATGGGTCGCGCATCAACTGCTCAATCTTCGTCACCGCCAGCTCACGCGGACGAGCCGCCAACGGAGGTTTTGGCGCTGGTTGTTCGCAAGGCGTCACCAAAGCCATCCCGCGCATTTCACCCAACCAACTCATATATTTCTCGCCAGCACCTAGCTCCACCAAGCTCGCCAGCGCCTGAATGAATCGCGACGTCACAGTCGGCGCACCACCATCTTTTAGCGCGCGGGTATAAACAACGCGCGGCGCTTGGCTGAGCAGCTCAAAATCATGCGCTTGCTGACCAATTTTTTGTTCTGGCAAATCCAACCCCAACTGCCTCCGCATCTGCTGGTTCAGCAAATCACTCCCGCCCGTAATTTGCGGAAAATCGCCCTCATTCATCCCACTCATAATCACCAAATCCGCATCCGTAAAGCGCGATTCAATCAGCGACAAAATCTCAATCTCCGCATTCGGCGCAACGTCAGGCACGAAGGATTGGATGGCAAAAAGCTGGCTTAAAAACTCAGGAATCAGTAGCGAATCCACCTCGGCAAATCCATCCAAATCATCAAGCAAATTGCTCATCAGTTCCACTTCCCGCGGCAAAGCAGCCTGCAAAACCTCTCCGCCCGAAAGCTCCTCAGCAAATGCCAGAAGCGCCTCCAAGCAAGCCTTTGGACTAACATACACAGCCTCAAACAGCGCTTTCACTGGCGCAAAACTATCAAACTCCAAATGCTCAGAGACGCAAAAATCTTCTGGGCGCAAGCCACGCAAATGCGTCTTCTCCACCGCATAAATCTCCTCACGCAAATCGGCGCGCACCAGCCCGTGCTTCAACATCGCCAGCAACTTTGCAGGCGCTTGCTTGGCGGCCATTGCTTCGGCGATCAACAGCAAAAACTGCCCCAAATTACTCTCTTCCAAATTCAGCGAGTTCGAGTTCGCCGCAATCAAATTCCACGCATCCAGCTTGCACTCCACACGCGACGCAAACTGCGCCGAGTTCGTCACCAGCGCCGCCTTCTTGCCATCAGCCACAGCCTCACGCAGCAACATCGCCACCACGCTCGCCTCCTCTTCCGCATTCTTGCAGCGCAGCAAATCCAGCCCTTCATCCGCCGCCTCAAAACCCTGCCATTCCTCTACCCTAGTTTTTGGCAACAGCGCCGTGCTGAACAGCTTTTGCCGAGAAGTCTCCGCCGCATCTCCCCAAGCCTGCACCTTAGGTTCATCAAGCGTGCGCATCAATAGCATCAGGTTATATTGCGGATGCGTCGGCTCTAAATCGTCATAGTCACCAGCCAAATCTGCATCCAAACCATAAAGCACCAAATGCCCATTTTCCGCTGCGCACACGGCAGAAACCAGCGCCTGAGTTGCGGGAATTGTGGCAGTTGTCCCAGCAATCACAATCGGCTTCTCGGGCGGATGCTCACGCCAATATTTCGCTACTTCCAGCAGCAACAAATTCCGCCGCTCCACCTCATCTAGCATGTCAGCCTCGGCCTTATATTCCTGCCAATCCTTCACCACCACTTCCAAAAACTTCAGCGTTTT
>JALZVI010000271.1 GCA_023301015.1 Rickettsiales bacterium
GTTGCAAGAATGATGTGCTTGGCTTCGTATGTTTCGCCGCCAACTTTCACTTTTCCTTTGCCTTCAAGTGCGCCTTCGCCTTCAATTACGGTCACTTTGTTTTTCTTCATCAAATGCTTCACGCCGCCGACCAATTTGCCAGAAACATCGCGCGAACGCTTGATGATTTTGTCGAAGTCGAACGTCACGCCTTTTACCGAAATCCCGAACTCTTCAGAATGCTTGATAAGGTTCATAACTTCCGCTGAGCGCAGCAAAGCTTTGGTTGGAATGCAACCCCAGTTCAAGCAAATTCCGCCCAAATTCTCACGTTCAACCACGGCTGCTTTCATGCCCAACTGGCTCGCGCGGATTGCTGCAACATAGCCACCTGGGCCACCACCGATAATTATTACGTCAAATTTCTTTTCGCTCATTTTATTCTCCTGCGCATTTCGCGCTCATGTTTATATTGTTGTGCTAATCCGTTTATCCAATTCGATAATATGCGCGCACTAGAAATAGCACGGCTAGGAGGATTAGGATTGTTGCGTATATTTTATTTTTCATAATTCCTCTATAATGTTCCCAGTTCTTTGGTTTGAACTTCTGGTAATGTCACTGGTTTTGAGTTGCTTTCAACGGGTGTTTCAAACTCGCTTCTAAAGTCTTCCGCAGGCTGCGGGGCTGCAATTTCTGGGGATGCTTCTTGCTTCAAATCAATCTCTTTGCCGTTGCCAAGTTTGATGATTTTTGTGCCGTCTAGGCTAGCATGGAAGCTCAGGTCTTTCCCGTTGTCGCTGAAATATTTCTGCGCTTCTGCCAAGCCTGCTGCCACTTCTTGCTCAGGGATTGGGAAGAAATTGCGCAAATATGCGATGATCTCTTTGTAGTTTTTGATTGAGAATTTAACTTCGCCAACTGGAACTGGTTGATATGGGAAGCCTGTGAATTCTAAGTCCAAATTGCTTTGCACTCCCATTTCGCCAGACATTAGCGAGAAGTTGTTGAGGTTGATTTCGCCGCTATATTTCTCTGCCGCTGAAGCCTTTTTTGCAAGCTCCACTCCGTTATCAAGGTAGTTTACTAGCTCTGGCGTTTGCTCAGCAATTTTTTGCAGCTTTGAAAATGCGTCGCCTTCGTAATTCAAATCAAAGTCGAGGCTCATTGGCTTGATATCACCCAACAAAAACTTCAGCGCTTGGCCGAGCTCAATTTTCTCAACTTTTAGCTCTAAGTCAAAGTCGCCTTTGTCAGCTGTTGAGTTGTTTGTGAATTTAGAAACTGCGCCGTTCAAAATCGCATAATTTATACTGCCGCTGCCGTCTGAAAAAGTGATTTTTTCAACGTCACTTTCAACGGCCTTTAAGCTACCAGCGTCGCTCAGCTCAACGAAGCCTTTCGCTGTTTCATAAGCCGCGACCATCCATGAATTTGCGCCGTCAAGATATCTCATCTTTAGGTCTGTTTCATAAATATATTTATTCGCTTCGCCTGCTTTTTTCTTGATCTCTAAGTCTGTGTAGCTGTCTTCTGACATCATGCTCGTGATGGTCGCGCTGTCTAGCTTCACTCCGCCATATTCGCCGTCAGTAAATTGCTGAACTGGAGATAGGTCTGCGTTGTAATTCATGCCTTTGAACATTTCGTCCATCATCTTTTGGGCTTCAGGATCTGCCGCTAGATCTGAGAATCCTTGCTTCACAAACCCACCGATTTTATCTTCATATCCTTTGCCTTCCAGCGCTTTGATTTCTTGGGCAAGAGTGTTCGCAACTTCGTCTTGATCGCTGCCGAGGAAAAGCAAATACATCGCGCCCGCAATGCCAACAACTCCGAGTCCTGCAAAAACCAGCCAACCTTTCTGGTCTTCAGTTAATCCGCCTTTTTTGCTGCCATTATTTCTAGTAAAATCTGCCATAAAATTCCTTATACAAACATCAAAATTGGTTCTTCAATATAGCTCTTGAATGCTGCCAAGAACTCAGCGCCAACTGCGCCGTCAACAACGCGGTGATCGCAAGAAATTGTGAGGCTCACAACGTTGGCTTTCACGATTTCGCCGTTCTTCACAACTGCACGTTCTCCGCCAGCGCCAACTGCCATAATGCAGCTTTGCGGTGGGTTGATGATTGCGCTGAAATTCTTGATGCCCATCATCCCGAGGTTAGAGATTGAGAAGCCGCCGCCTTGGAACTCTTCAGGTGCAAGCTTGTTATCACGCGCACGTGCCGCCAAATCTTTCATCTCCGTTGAAATTTGTGGGAGCGATTTCTGGTCTGCATTGCGCACAATTGGCGTAACCAAGCCGCCTTCAATCGCCACAGCAACCGAGATATCCACATTGCCATACTGCATAATCGCATCATCCGTCCAGCTGGAATTTGCTGCAGGAACATCACGCAAACCAAGTGCCGAGGCCTTGATAATCATGTCATTCACTGACACTTTATATGCGCCATTGCCCTTCGCATTAATCACCGCGCGGGCTTTGAGCAACGCATCAATTTCAACGTCAATGCTGAGGTAGAAATGTGGAACATGCTGTTTTGATTCAAGCAATCTGCGCGCAATCACCTTGCGCATATTGTTGTTTGGAATCGCCGTAACTTCATTCGGGTTGCGAGTTACCACACCATTAGCCACGCCGCCACCTGCTGGTGCGTTCAAAACATCTGCTTTCACAATGCGGCCATGTGGGCCTGTGCCGTTGATGCGGCTGAGGTCGATGCCTTTTTCCTTCGCCAAACGCTTGGCTAGTGGCGATGCTTTAATGCGTCCGCCTGAATTGTTGGCTGGCGCTGCTGGAGCAGGAGCAAAAACTGGGGCAGGGGGCGCAGTGAATGCTGCAGCTGGAGCTGGAGCTGGCGCAGCTTTCGGCGCTTCTGCTTTCTTCTCTTCCTTCGCAGGCTCTTCGGCTACTGCTGGTTTATAATCCTTCAGCACCTTCGCGTCCTCGCCTTCTTCCAGCAAAAGCGCGATTGGTGCGTTCACCTTCACATCTTGTGCGCCGCCTTCAACAAGGATTTTGCCTAGAATACCTTCATCAACAGCTTCAACTTCCATCGTGGCTTTGTCAGTTTCAATCTCACACAAAACATCACCAGCGTTCACGCTGTCGCCTTCCTTCTTCAGCCAGTTGGCAAGGTTGCCCTCTGTCATCGTCGGTGAAAGCGCAGGCATTAAAATTTCAATCGGCATATGTTCTGTGTCCTATAATTTCATATTGTTGCTATGTAAATTAGTAGGATTTTAGCGGATGTCAAATGTTGTGAATATAATTAATACAAGTTTTTGGCTTTAGCTAACCGCAAGACAGGTATTGTGATATTTGTGATTA
>JALZVI010000272.1 GCA_023301015.1 Rickettsiales bacterium
GCCGCATTGTTTGGCTGCACCATTCCTCCACAGAAGCCTAGGCTCCCTATTCGTGGAGAGGTAGTCACAGTCTCAGGATATCCTGCAGGGTGTGGAACCTTAGAGCATAGGTATGCGACAGTTCACGCGCACAGGAATTCTAGGGGCGACCCCAATTATTCTACGCCTACATGGGTAGGTAAGATTGACCAGCCCACTCCTCCCCATTTACCTGACGACACTTTGTTCGACTCTGTATATGGAGGCATGTCAGGAGGGCTAGTATCAGCCTCAGACGGAACACCTCTTGGTATCCTAGTTACCCAGAACGGCCTCGCAGACCTAGATGGAGATGGTTGGACAGATGACTCCTTTGACTTCGTGGCCCTAGCAGACGTATGGGAGGTTTTCAATGCCCCTATGGTTGCTTAAGTTTCTACCTCTTAAGAAGGTGCTGATGAAATACTGGAAGCCTATTTTAGCTTTCCTTATATTTGTCTCCTATAGTGCGACATTGTCGAGCTTTGTCAAAACAAGAATTAATAGTAGGTGGGAGCTTCAAGAAGCTAAGCGTGTTCAGGCTGAAACAGTTGCCCAAAATAAGGCTCTGTCAGAGGCTTCAAAGATTAAAGACAGGCAGGATGCCCTGCTGTTAAAGGCTCAGGAAGAGTTACTGGAACTCAGAGAAGCCGCAGAAGATAGGCTCTTGCTTGCACAGCAGGAAGCTAGTAATCAAAGGAGATTAAACGATGTTGAAACTAAAGACCTTAAGGTTATTCAAACCACTGATGGTGATGAGCCTCGCAGCCTTGACGTTGGGGTGCGCAACGCCCTCCACAACAGTCAGAATAGAGTTCGTTCCCGTAGACGCCCCTAAGGATGCTTGTGCAGGCCTAGTAGTAAGTAAGGGATTTCTTATATTGCCTTACATAGAGTCGTGGGACTTGCCACTGGTGGAGACCGATGAAGATGTTGAGATACTGGCCAAGGTAGGTCAGGACGATATAGTCGTGGTTGACACAGCTCTTAGTCAACTCATAGAGGAAGTAGTCACAGTTCAGAAACTGTGTGAGGAGCGTAGGCTAGCCGCCTCCCTTGAAAGGGAAATAACCTTGGAAGAAATAGATGAACTCAACAAACCTTAATCCTGAATTTAAAGAGAGGCTAGGGAGCCTTATTAGAGGCTGCGCCCGAGAAGGTGTTATCATGAAACCTTATTCTCTTTACAGAGACCCCATCAAGCAAAGTGGACTGTGGCGTCAGAGCAGACCTAGCTGGCAGGTTCGCGCGAAGATTGAAGAACTACATAGTAAGGGAGCGCACTTTCTAGCTGACTCTATAGACCTAGCTGGCCCATCTAGTGGCCCTCACGTCACTAACGCCTACGGAGGGTTATCATGGCATAACTGGGGCGAGGCCTCAGACTGTTACTGGCAGGTGAATGGTAGAGCTGTATGGGATACTGAAATTATGGGCAACCAAAATGGTTACAAGATTTATTCAGAGTTGGCGGAAGAGCATGGCTTATACTCTATGGGTAAGATGTATGGATGGGACTGGGTTCACGTTCAATTAAGACCTGAGTCCAGCCCCTCCAAAGTTTACGGATTACTAGAAGTTAATGACCACCTAGGAGGCTTCTCCGAAGGGCAGAGTAATCTCCAACTTCCACTCCATTTCGATGAACAATTGGTATAGAGGCATAGGTCGAGCTTTTATACATACTCTTCTTAGCCGCATCCGATAGTTCAACGTACACGAAGTTCATTCCTGAGTTAGTTAGCAACCCTTTGGCCTTGTCACAGAAGGTACAATCCCTCTGGCCATAAACTGTATAGACATCAGGGGACTCATAAGCGTCTGCCCAGTCGCCCGTCAGCGTAGACTTACCGTACTCTGTGGTTCTAGTCTCGAAGAAATTACCGTACTCGTCTCCATTAAGAAGCTCTTCTAGCCAAGGGATAGGGTTCTCTGTTACGCCGAACTCAGGTTTGAGACCTAGAAGGGTTAGTCTTCGGTCTGCTGTGTATCGGATATACAGCTTAATATCCTCTGCCGTGACGCCAGCAACTGGCCCCATCTCAAAACAAGTATCAACAGAGTTATCCTCTAGAGCCACCATATCTCGACACGCTTGATAAATACGACCCTTAGTCTCGTCATTCCAGAGGTCTAAGTTCTCTTGAATGAAGGTACGCGCAACTCTAGTCATGGCCTCGCAGTGAAGACTCTCGTCTCTGATAGACCACGTGATAATCTGACCCATGCCTTTCATCTTATTCTGGCGAGGGAAGTTCATCAAGATTGCAAACGTGGCGAACAGTGACATTCCTTCTGTGAAGGCTGAAAAGACAGCTAGGTTTGTGAGGATATCTTCGCGTGACCTAGACTCCTGTTGATGAAGGAATTCATACTTCTCTCTCATAGCTGCGTTCTCTAGGAAGGCTGAATATGTTTCATCAGGCATACCTAGGGTATCAATCAAGTGTGAGTAGGCATCTATGTGAATGGTCTCCATATTGGAAAAAGCGCTAAGCATCATCTGAATCTCAGGAGGTTCAAACATCTGGCTGTAGCGTTTCATATAACAGTTGTTAATCTCGACATCTGCCTGAGTGAAGAAACGGAAAATCTGTGTGAGTAGGTTCTTCTCAATCTCGGTCAGGTTGATGGACCAATCTTTTAGGTCTTCTCCCAAAGGCACTTCTTCGGGCATCCAATGG
>JALZVI010000273.1 GCA_023301015.1 Rickettsiales bacterium
ATTTGCAGAATTTGGAACAGAAGTTGATGTGGAACTACGCGGCAGCAAAATGCCCGCCAAAGTCCGCAGCTATACATATGTTGAAGCTAAAACTAAGAAATAAGGAAAAATGATATGAGTAACGTGCCTGAAAATTTGAAATACACAAAAGACCATGAATGGGTTTCCCTCGAAGGCGACATCGCAACAGTCGGCATCACCGACCACGCGCAAGAAGCCCTCGGAGATTTAGTATATGTCGAACTCCCAGCAGTTGGCGCAAGCTTTGGCGCTGGTGACGACATGGTAATCGTTGAAAGCTGCAAAGCCGCCTCAGACGTTTATGCCCCAGTAGCTGGCGAAGTTGTGGAAGTGAACACCGCCGCCACAGACAGCCCAGAAAGCGTGAATGCAGATTCATACAGCAACTGGCTTGTGAAACTGAAAGTGGCAAACGCCGCCGATGTTGAAGCATTGCTAGCACCCGCTGCATATCAAGAAATTTCTAACGACTAAGGACGAAGACCATGAGATTCCACCCGCATACAACTCAAGACCGCAAAGAAATGCTCGCCAAAATTGGTGTTGATTCTGTCGCAGACCTCTACTCTGCCGTTCCAGATGATTGCCCGCAAGGCACAGCGTTGAACTTACCAACAGGCAAGACGGAAGCGGAATGCGAAAGGATCTTCGCGGAATATGCTAACGACAATCTAGCCGCATCAAGCGCGCCATTCTTCCTCGGCGCAGGCTGCTATTTCCACCATGTTCC
Source organism: Rickettsiales bacterium (assembly GCA_023301015.1). The sequence goes on from JALZVI010000273.1 coordinate 752, forward strand.
TGCAACGGCGGACTATATAATCCAACGCTCAGAATTCCTCACGTCCTACACACCATACCAACCAGAAGTTTCACAAGGAACGCTGCAAGTTGTGTTTGAATACCAATCCATGATAGCCGCACTTACAGGGCAAGAAACCTCGAACGCATCGCTATATGACGGCGCCACAGCCTTGGCTGAAGCGGCGCTAATGGCAAAACGCATCACCCGCCGTGGCAATGTTGTGATTGAAGGCGAGCTGCACCCACAATACGGCGAAGTTCTGCACACATATCTCGACCATATCGGTGGCGAAGTTGAAGCAGCACCAACTGACAACACGGCTGCGATAATCATACAATATCCAAATTTCCATGGCGAAATCCCTGATCTCGACGCTGCAAAAGAAAAAGCAGTAGCCGCAAAAGCAAAGCTGATTGTGGTTGTGAACGAAATTGTTGCCCTCGGCCTCATCCCTGCCCCATCACAAGCAGACATCGTGGTTGGCGAAGCGCAATCAATCGGCAACGCAATGATGTATGGCGGCCCTCACCTTGGCTTCCTAGCTTGCGCGAAAAAAGACGTACGCCAAATGCCTGGCCGCGTTTGCGGCGCAACAATAGACGCTGACGGCAAACGCTCATTCGTCCTAACTCTCAACGCCCGCGAGCAACATATTCGCCGCGAAAAAGCAACTTCCAACATCTGCACCAACCAAGGCCTCTGCGCCACAGCGTTCACCGTGCATATGTCTTTGCTAGGCGAAAACGGCTTCAAGAAATTGGCCGCACTGAACCACTCAAAAGCTCAGCAACTAGCCGCCGCGCTAGAAGAAGCTGGCCTAAAAGTGCAAAACAAAACCTATTTCAACGAGCTAGTAGTTGAAGTTGCAAACGCCCCAGCAAAAGTTGAAGCAGCCGCCGAAAACGGCATCATCGCTGGCTTAGCGATCGCCGAAGACAAATTGCTAGTTTGCGCGACAGAGATGACAAGCGACGAAGATATTGCCGCCCTTGTGAAAATAATCGCCTAACTGTCACGAAACGTTAACATTGGTTAGCTATATTGATCCTATAGAGGGGATATATGGCAAAATTTGATACAAAGGCATTAGGGCAATTAAAAGCTACATGGAAAGGCCAAACAGTAGAAAAAGCTGGCAAGCTACTGAGATCATTTGGATTTGAAATAGAGGCTAGCAATGGCAACGGTAAATTACAAACATTTGTACGCGAAGATGTGCGTATCTCAATATACACTGATAACAACACTCACATTTCCAAACCTATGCGTTCTGAGATTATCAACGCTTGCGATGCTATAATCAGCGAAGCGAAAGGAAAAGCAGAAGAAAACGCAGGAAAATCAAGACCTCTAGAGCAGGTTATTCAAGAAGAAGCGGATTTATTGAATAAATTGAAAACAGATTATGACATCGAAGTCAGTATTGAAAAAAAATCTGGTACAATAATATTCTATTCGAAAGAATGCGGTATTAAAAAAATTATTGAACGCAAGAATGGCGTTTTCGACTTAAAAACATCAGCAGTAAATTTTGAAGCAGAAGTAGGAGCAATTCTGGAAGATCGAATGGAGCAGCTGCAAGGAATAATTGACATAACCCCAGCAGGAAGTTCAGAAGTTGAGGATAAGTATGTTTTTCAATTTACAAATGAAAAAGCAACCGTAAACACTTTCGGCGCAGGCTGGCCAACTAAGGACAGCTTATCCGGCGCACAAGCAGCCTATAAACGCTATTTAGCCGAACCAGAACCAGAGCAAATCGTTGCACCAAAAGCGGCTGCGGCAACCTCAGAGCAAGCTAAAAAAGCCGCCACTACTCCAGAGCAGCCTCGCACAAAAAAATATCATGACTATGCAACACACATCACTGACGGTGGTCTAACCAGAGATGCTTTCTCGGCAAAGAAGAGGGTCCGAGCAGTGTTGGACAAAATATATGACATGCCCGATCACAACCCTATTCTTAATTGGCGTTTACATAACGACTTGGGCATGACCGAACAAGCCGTTCTCCAATATTTTGATCCTGAGCATGAAGGAGCTCCATCCAAATCCGCTCCAGGCGCACTCAATGCAATGAAAGAGAAAGTTTTTAAAATTGTAAAAGAAGCTCAAGATGAAGGCAAAGTGCCGAAAGGAACAATCACGAAATTCAGGGAAGACTTGAAAAAAGTTGCCGACGAAAGAACGAAGGCAAAAGACGAAGTGTACG
>JALZVI010000274.1 GCA_023301015.1 Rickettsiales bacterium
ACCCCTTAGCGCGTTCTGCGTCACGCTTTAGTAGCGGCTTGAGATAGCGTCCTGTCCAGCTTGCTTTGACCTTGGCGACATCTTCTGGCGTGCCGACCGCGACGATTTCTCCGCCGCCATCACCGCCCTCTGGGCCAATATCGATTATCCAGTCAGCGGTTTTGACTACGTCTAGATTATGTTCGATCACAATCATTGTATTGCCCGTTGAGACAAGCTCTTGAAGCACGTCGAGCAATTTATTGACGTCTTCAAAATGCAGTCCCGTTGTCGGCTCGTCCAGAATATAAAGCGTGCGGCCTGTGGCGCGTTTGGATAGCTCTTTGGCGAGTTTGACGCGCTGCGCTTCGCCGCCCGATAATGTCGTGGCCTGCTGCCCGACCTTTAGATAACTCAGCCCAACGCGCTCTAGGGTCACTAATTTGTCGCGAATGGTTGGCACGGCTTTGAAAAAACTAGCCGCTTCTTCAACCGTCATGGACAGCACATCAGCAATAGATTTGCCTTTGAATTTTATCTCCAATGTTTCGCGGTTATAGCGCGCGCCTTTACATGTGTCGCAAGTGACATAGACGTCGGGCAGAAAATGCATTTCAATTTTGATGACGCCGCCGCCTTGGCAAGCCTCACAGCGTCCGCCTTTGACGTTAAAGCTAAAGCGGCCAGATTTATAACCGCGCGTCTTGGCTTCGGGCAGGCCTGCAAACCAGTCCCGTATTGGCGTAAAGGCTCCCGTATAGGTCGCTGGATTAGAGCGCGGGGTGCGTCCAATCGGGGATTGATCAATATCAATGACTTTGTCGAGGCGTTCAAATCCCAGCGCCTCGTCATGGGGCATGGCTTTGTTGGAATTATTATTAAGCTTGCGCGCTGCGGCCCTATAGAGCGTTTCAATGACCAGAGTGGATTTGCCGCCGCCCGATACGCCCGTCACGCAGGTTAAAACGCCAATTGGAAAATCCACATCAACATTTTTAAGATTATTGCCAGACGCACCGCGAATAGAGATCATTTTATTATCATCTGGCAGGCGGCGCGTGGCGGGGCCTTTAATTTCTTTTTTGCCCGTGAGATATTTCCCCGTGAGTGATTTGCTGCTTTTCTTGATTTTAGCGGGCGTCCCGCAGGCAATGACTTGGCCGCCATGAATGCCAGCCAGCGGGCCCATATCGACGACATAATCCGCGGTTAAGATAGCATCTTCATCATGCTCGACGACGATGACCGTATTTCCTAGATCGCGAAGATTTTGCAGCGTTTCTAAAAGGCGCGCATTATCACGTTGATGTAGGCCTATGGATGGCTCATCTAAAACATAGAGAACGCCTGTTAGGCCAGAGCCGATTTGGCTGGCCAGACGAATACGTTGACTCTCTCCGCCCGATAGCGATCCAGAGCCGCGCCCAAGGGTTAGATAATCCAGTCCCACAGCATTTAAGAAGGTCAGGCGTTCGCGAATTTCTTTTAAGATACGCTCCGCAATTTCCATATCTTTGGGGGATAAATCTTGGCCGAGTTTGATAAAGCGCGCTAGCGCATCTTTGATCGACATTTCTCCCGTCTCGGAAATATCCATGCCGTCCACTTTGACGGATAATGTTTCAGGGCGCAGGCGTTTGCCCGTGCAGACAGAGCATATGGCGTCACTTTGAAATTTGGACAATTCTTCGCGCATCCATGTGCTATCCGTCTCGCGGTAGCGGCGCTCTAGGTTTGGAATAACGCCTTCAAAAGCTTTGAGCGTTTCATAACGGCGACCATCATCTTGGTAGACAAATTTGATCTTTTTGCCGCCTGTTCCATAGAGCACAACATCACGCTCTTCATCGCTCAGCTTGTTCCACGGCGTTGTAACTTTAAAGCCATAAGCTTTGGCTAGAGCTGCCAAAGTTTGCATATAAAGCCCGCTCTTATTTTTTGGCCATGCGGCTATGGCCGCGCCGTCTAGGCTCTTGCTCTCATCAGGGACGACAAAGGCAGGGTCAAATTGCAGCTCTTTGCCAAGGCCGTCACAAGCAGGGCAAGCGCCATGCGGATTGTTAAAGGAGAATAGGCGCGGCTCGATTTCAGAAATGGTGAAGCCAGAGACGGGGCAAGCAAATTTTTCGCTAAACAAAATACGTTTGGCCGTTTCCTCATTAGCCGCTTTGTCGGCATATTCGGCTATGGCTAAGCCGTCAGACAGGCGTAGCGCTGTTTCAAAACTATCGGCCAATCGCGTTTCAAGGTCAGGCTTGATAACGATGCGGTCCACAACGACATCAATGTCATGCTTATACTTCTTATCAAGCTCTGGAGCCTCTTCAATGCGGCAGAACTCACCATCTATCTTGGCGCGCTGAAAGCCATCTTTCATAAGCTGGGCAAGCTCTTTGCGGTATTCGCCTTTGCGCCCGCGAACAATGGGGGCCAAAATATAGAGCTTGGTGCCTTCGGGCAGGACCATGGTGCGGTCCACCATTTGCGCGACACGTTCTTCAAATGCAGAGCAAGTTGGATTGCTCAGCCGTGCATACACGTTGCCGAATGTTTGTAAGTTAAAAA
>JALZVI010000275.1 GCA_023301015.1 Rickettsiales bacterium
TCTGGATGCATGGTTGGGGAGTGTGAAGCTGCCGAGTGCGCTGGTGTTAAGGGTTGATGTTGACCCGTATAATTTTATGTAGTTTTTGATTGTCTCCCCGCGGCGCGCCAAGGCGCTTGCAGACTGAGGAAGTGCTTCGCACGCTCATGGCTGAGTTTATAATTGTTTCCCCGCGGCGGCTTTGCCTTGCAGGCTGAAACGCGCTCAGGGCTGTGGTTTTTAATTTCCTCCCCGCTGCGCCTTTGGGCTTGGAGTTATGGAGTTGGTGTGGCCTCTGTGGGTGCTACGGCTTCTGTTGGCGCAACACGATTTTGCTGGATATATACTGAATCTGGGCCGTCATATGGTCTTGCGTTTTCGCGGTCGGAGATTTTGTTGTGGTCTATGCAGGCTGGGCGACGAATTCCGCAATCCCATTTATATCCACCGGGTTCGTTTTTAATTAGACTGGTGCGGAAAAGTTTGCATTCGCATTGTTTGCCAGCCATGCATTGCAAAGCTCCAGCGCTTTTGGAAGTGCATTGATATTCATGTGCAGATGCGTGGCCTGCAAACATAATCATCATAATCGTCAGAATTTTTTTCATAATAACCTCAATTGCTTATAAGCATGTTCTATACCAAATATAATAAGTATACCCGTGTTTACAAACTTTTAATCATTTAAAGGGTATTGTGGAGGTATTAGTATAGAAATGGGGAAATGATTTTGCAAAAAGTTTCAATTATCGGGTTAGGACTAATCGGCGCGTCGATTGCCAAGGGTTTGAAGGGCAAATGCCATGTGATTGGTTATAATAAGACCAAGAAAACTGCTGAGAAGGCGCTCAAAGAAGGTGCGATTGATGAAATTGCGGAGACTTTGGAAGCGGCGGCAAAGGCGGACACTGTGGTTTTATGCACGCCGCTTGAGACATATGATTCGATTGTAGGTAAAATTTCTGAGCATTTGGAGCCTGGAACTGTGGTGACGGATGTTGGTTCAGTGAAAACTCCATGTATTTTTTCTGTTTATAACCACATGCCACCAGGGGTGGATTTTGTTCCCGGTCACCCGATTGCGGGTAAGGAAAAGGGCGGTTATGACGCGGCAGATGGTAAATTATTTGTTGGTAAGAAGGTGATTATTACACCGTTGCCGAAGAATAATATTGAGTCTAACTTGGCGGTGGAGAATTTGTGGAAGGATTTGGGCGCGCATGTGGAAAGCATGACAGCCTCTGAGCATGACAAGATTTATGCGTATGTTTCGCACGTGCCGCAACTGGTGGCTTATGCCTATAAAATGGCGGTGGGGCATAAGAAATATGCACTTGATGAGAAGCCGAAGGATGAGGGTGATTTTGCCACATTTGGCCGTATTGCGAAGTCTGACCCAGCGATTTGGGCAGAGATTTTTATGCAAAATTCAGCGAACATCATGAAGTTTTTGGAGAAGATGTTCAACGGGCTGCTGCATATTGACAAGTTCGGTAATTTGGTGGAAATGCGTGAGCGCCTTGGTGGAGAGCCGCGCACGGCTAAGCTTAGTGGCGATCAGAAGCTTGATGCGGCTGGGGTTGTTTTTCCTGCGCTTCTCTCAAACCTGATGCTGATTTGCATTGAGGACGAGATGGAGAATATGACGCGTGGTTTTGATCCATCGCAAATCCATGAGTCTCTGGCTGTGCTTGAGCAAGAAATTGGCAGCAAAATTGAGACGCGTGATTATGTTGATTATGCTGGAACTGGCCTCAAGGATTTTTCTGTGTTTTCGCTATATGACGTGAGCGAGCATGTGGAAGAGCATCATGACTATGTGCATTTGCTGAAGGCCTTGGTGCATCGCAAGATTTTTGAGATCACGGCGGCAATGGAATCAGAAAGCGTAGAGCATCTGGAAGCCAAGTTGCGCGAAGCGCTGGATTAGGGCTATTGCACATATTCCAGATATGCTATGTAATGTGGGTATGGATAGGCAAAATTATGACATTGTTGTGCTTGGGGATATGCGTGATCTTTATCACCATGGTTGCAATGCGGTTATGGCTGAGCTTACTGAGAAAGTTGCTGAGATCTCGTCTAATTATGCAGTTTTTTTCGGTATGGATTGGCAAGAAAACCAACAGGAATGTCTTGATGCAAAGCTAGTGATTATCAATGGTGAGGGCAGTCTGCATCACGACAAGCCAGTTATTGCGCAAATTATTGAGCTTGCTAAGCTTAGGAAAGAGCGGGGAGTACGAACCGTTTTGCTCAACTCTTCGTGGTTGAATAATTCAGATGATTTGGCTCAAGAAATGTCTGTTTTTGATCTGATATGCGTTAGGGATGGGGTTAGTTATCAAGCCCTGCAAGAGCATCATCAGAATCTATTATTCGTGCCAGATTTTGCGATTGCCCGTGCGATGAAATTCAAAACATCGGATTCTGAAAAGCGGGGCGTTGCTGTGGGAGATTCTACTAAGGCTAAGGTGACTAAAGATCTAAGGCAGTTTGCGGGGAGTCGTGGTTGGGAATTTTTTTCGATCTTGGCGAATCCTTTAGAGAAAAAGGATAGCAATAAAGCACGTAAGATTTTTTATAAGACTAGGCTTGCGAAGCTGCTTTGTGGTTTTGATGAAAAACTGATGCCGAGATATTTTTCTCATAGGGTGGGGGCTGATAGCTTGGAAGGATATTTGCAGCAACTCAGCTCTTTCTCCGCCGTGGTTACAGGGCGTTTTCATACTGTGTGTATGTGTATTGCGCTTCGTGTTCCTTTTGTTGCGATCTCTTCCAACACCTCGAAGATTGAGTCGGTGCTGGCAGATGTTGGTTTGGATGTGGAACAGAGATTTACCAAGCTAGAGAGCCTTGAAAGGCTGGATGTAATCCCCGATTTTTCTGATGAAGAGCTGGGGAAAATAGACGAGTATCTGGAACGTGCTGGACAGGGATATTCAAACTTATGGGAAAGAGTGCGCGAATTAGCGAAGCCCTAAAACGCCATTCCCGCTGCTAAAACCAGTCCTACTACCACGTTCATTTTGAACATTTGCAAGCATTTTGCTCCGTTTGCGGGGTCGAGGCTGTTGGATTGCCAGACGAACAGGGCTGTGGCGACCATGGTGGAGAAGAGTGCGGGCAAGGTGAGCACGCCTGCTTGGGCAAGGGCGACAGTGAATAGGGTGATGAAGAGCAAATAGGATAGGGCTATCAATGGTTTGAAATATGCACCGAAGGCTATGGCGGTTGATTTTACGCCGATGCGCATATCGTCTTCAATGTCTTGCAGGGCATAGATTGTGTCATAGGCGATTGTCCAGAATATGCAGGCGCTGTAGAGCGTGAGTGCGGCGAGGCTGAGCGTGCCTGTTGTGGCGGAATAGGCCATGAGGACGCCGAAATTGAAGGTGAGGCCGAGGAATGCTTGCGGATAGTAGGTGATGCGCTTCATGAGTGGGTAGGCGGCAACGAAGGGGATGATTGCGAAGCCGAGGAGGATGGTGAAGATTGGCAGGGTGAGGAGGATGGCAAGGCTGGCGCTGAGGAGGAGGGTGAGGAAAACCAAGGCTTGGCGCACGCTGATTTCTCCTGCGGCGATGGGGCGAGATTTTGTGCGTTCCACTTGAGCGTCGATTTTGCGGTCGAAGATGTCGTTGATGACGCAACCTGCTGAGCGCATGAGGACAGAGCCGAGGCCAAAGGCGGCGAATAGCCATGGGTCGCGCGCGCCAGCCAGCAGCAGGCCGAAGATGCAGGGGATGAATAGCAGCCAAATGCCGACGGGTTTTTCTAGCCTTGCAAGACGGAGATATGCTGATATTCTATTGCTCATGAAAATCAGATTATTCATCGACGCCAAATTAGCAAGCGGAGAATTTTTGCAGCTTGAGAAATCGCAGGCGCATTATTTGAAAAATGTGCTGCGAGCGAAGGCTGGGCGCGATGTTTTTGTATTTAATGCGAATGACGGCGAGTTCCGCGGGGAATATACACAGGATGGGCAGGTGAAGCTTGCGGAGCAAACGATTGAGCCGCGCGAGGAGCAGCCGCTGACATTGATTCTTGCGCCCATAAAATTCGGGAAAATTGACTTCACTGTGCAAAAAGCCACTGAGCTGGGGGTGACGCGGATTCAACCTGTGAAAACTAGGTTTACATCTGTGACGCGCATAAATTATGATCGCTTGCGGGCGAATGCGATGGAGGCTGCGGAGCAGTCGGGGCGAATCTCATTCCCGCAGTTGGACGAAATGCAGGCGCTGGAAAGCGTGATTGACGCTTGGGATCCAAGCCATAAAATTGTGTTTTGCGATGAAAGTTTGGTGAGTGGTGGTTCGGGAAAGCCGTTTAAGCAGGTGCTTGATGAGCTGCCCAAAGATCGGAAGGGATTCGCGCTGCTTGTCGGCCCTGAAGGTGGTTTTGCACCAGATGAGGCGGAGTTTTTGCGCGGCAAAGATTTTATATATCCAGCGAGCATGGGGCAACGCGTGTTGCGTGCGGAGACCGCCGTGGTTGCTGGGCTTGGTGCGTTTCAGGCGATTTCTGGCGATTGGAACTAGCGTCATTGCGAGCGTAGCGCGGCAATCCAGATGATGAGTTTGAGGTTCTGGATTGCCGCGCTACGCTCGCAATGACGAGAAAAATAGACTGTTTAAGCCTTGCACCAACCCCGCCCGCATTGTACAAAATTGCCATGCCAAAAAAAATTTATCTCATTGACGGATATAGCTTCCTTTTCCGTGCTTACCATTCTTTGCCGCCACTAACGAACCCTGCAGGAACGCCTGTGGGCGCGGTTTATGGGTTTACTAACATGCTCATCAAGCTGATGAACGAGCATAGGCCAGATTATATGGCGGTGGTTTATGATGCGGGGAAGAAGACTTTTCGCAATGATATTTACGAGGATTATAAGGCCAACCGCCCGCCTGCGCCTGATGATCTGATCCCGCAATTTGCTTTGGTGCGCGACGCCAGCTCGGCTCTGGGATTGCAGAATTTGGAGATGGTGGGTTTTGAGGCGGATGATATTATTGCGACAATCGCAGGTAAGGCGCGCGCTTCGGGCGTGGAGGTGACGATTGTGTCGTCCGATAAGGATTTGATGCAGCTGGTTGATGACGGCGCGGTGCGGATGTATGACGCGGGGAAATCACGGATGATTGGCGAGGCTGAGGTGAAGGAGAAATTCGCCGTTGCGCCCAACCGAGTTTTGGACGTGCTTTCGTTGATGGGAGATTCTTCGGATAACGTGCCTGGTGTTCCTTCGATCGGCCCAAAAACGGCGGCTGAATTGGTGAATATGTTCGGTGATTTGGACACAGTTTTGGAGCGTGCTGGTGAAGTGAAGCAGAATAAGCGCCGTGAGGTTTTGTTAGAATATAAGGAGCAAGCGCTGCTTTCGCGTGATCTGATTCGTTTGGAAATGGAAGTGCCGTTGCCGTTTGAGTTTGATGATTTTGCTGTGGATAAGCAGCGTGAGTTAGGGCTTTTGGAGTTTTGCCGTGAGCATGGATTTCGTTCACTCGCTGATAAGGTTCTGAGGAATTTGGCGCAAGATGGCGTGGAAGCACCGCCTGAGAAGGTTGTGGAAGCTCCAGCGGACAAGCCAGTTGTTGAGCGCGCGCCTTTGCAGTTGAAAATTGCTGTGGATATTACAGATGTTGCCGCCTTTGCGTCTGGTGCCCGCGCGGCAGCCAAGCTGGCGATCTATGTGGTTGGCGATGAGGCTCTGTGCCTTGCCTATGCTGACGGACGTGCTCTGTTTGTGCGCTATGCCGAGGCTGCGAAGTCGGATGATTTATTCGCTGCTCCTTCGGTTGCTGGCGGAATGTCGCAGGATTCTGTGATGGCTGCTTTGAGCGAGGTTTTCGCTGATCGGTGCGTGCTGAAATTGGCTGCGAATTTGAAGGATTCTGGTCTGGATGTTGAGCCGTTTGACGATGTGGAGCTAATGCATTATGTCGCCGAAACTGGCTTGAGCAAAGGTATTGGGCTGGCTGAGGTGGAAAGCTTGTTTGGCAGTGGGCGGAATAAGCTGAAGCTGGAAGAGGTGGAAACTGAGGCGCTGGCAAAACTGGCTGGGGAAAATGCGTTGCTCATCGCGCAAAGGCATGCAGAAATTCGCCAAGAGCTGTTTGAGAAGAAGCTGCTGAGGGTATATGAGCGCATTGAAAAGCCGATGGTTTATATTCTGCGGAAGATGGAGAATTATGGAGCGAAGCTGGATGTGGCAAAGCTCACCGAGCTTTCTGCGCATTTTGAAGTGGAAGTGGCCGCTCTGCAATCGCGCATTTTTGAGCTAGCGGGCAGGGAGTTTAATATCGGTTCGCCTGCGCAAATTGGGCAGGTTTTGTTTGAAGAGCTTGGGCTTGAGGCGGGGAAGAAAAGCAAGAAATCGGGTAATTATTCAACCTCCGCGGCGGTGCTCGAAGATTTGGCGGCGCAGGGGCATGAGATTGTCGAAAAAATTCTGTATTGGCGCCAGCTTTCCAAGTTGAAATCGACATATACTGACGCGCTGCAAAAGCAGATTGAGCCGCACTCGGGCAGGGTGCATACGCATTTCATGATGACGGCGACGAGCACGGGGCGCTTGAGTTCGCAAGATCCGAACCTGCAAAATATTCCGATCCGCACCGCAGAGGGGCGCAAAATTCGTGATGCGTTCATTGCGGAGGCGGGGAACAAGCTGATTTCGGCGGATTATTCACAGATTGAGCTGCGCTTGCTCGCGCATGTGGCTGGCATTGAGCCTCTGATTGAGGCGTTTAAAAATGGTGAGGATGTGCATTCCACCACTGCTCGCCAAGTGTTTGGGCTGGCGGCTGATGCGGTTGATGACGAGGCTCGCCGCCGCGCGAAGACGATTAATTTCGGTATTATCTATGGTCTTTCCGCACACGGGTTGGCTACTCGCTTGAAAATTTCGCACGTAGAGGCGAAGGCGTATATCGAACAATATTTCCGTCAATATCCGGGGATTCGGGCGTATATGGACGAAACGGTGGAGTTCTGCCAAGCGCATGGCTATGTGGAAACTCCGTTTGGGCGCAGATGCTATATTAAGGGGATTAATGATAAGAACGGTGCTGTGCGCCAGTTCTCTCAACGTGCGGCGATCAACGCGCCGCTGCAAGGTGGTTCGGCCGATATTATCAAGATGGCGATGGCCGATTTGGAAAAGCACGGCCTGCAAATGAGCCTGCAAGTGCATGATGAACTGCTGTTTGAAGCCAAGGAGGCTGAGGCGGACGCTGTTGCGGCGAAGGTTGTGAAGGTGATGCAAAATGTTGCGATGCTGAAAGTCCCGCTGATTGTGGATGCGCAAGTGGGCAACAATTGGGGCGAGGTGCATTGATTTGGAGCGAAAAAAGCCGCACCCAGAAGGGAACGGCTTTTTTTTGAGGCTAAGAGAGGAGTTTAGTCCTTTCTCAAGAGCTAATTTTGTTGATTGGCATCTTCCAAGGGGAGCTCTTTTGGAGCTCCTTCGCTCTCTTCTATTTTGTTTTCTAATGTTGGGTCTTCAGTGAGTGTACTGATAGCAAATATTAAAGTTCCCAATATCACTAAAAATAACCCAATTGCTTTGAAGACAATAGACAAGGGGATTTCTTCAGTTTTTTTCATTTCTTATTTTTTCTTCGAGTTTATGTCCTCTCCGTCGATAATAATAGCTGTGAAGCAAGGTGGAGCGGTTGCCCGCTGTAATCCTTGAATTGCTAATTCTCACAAACAAAGATAAAAAACGCTTAAGCCTAGCGTATCGCCACAGCGATTTCAATGTAAATTTATTTAGGGTTGCAATGCCACAGGCAGCATTCCGCTAGTAGCAGGAATCTGGCAGGCGAGTGACTAAGCTTACTTCTTTCCAGAAGCTTTCTTCTTAGTCTCTGCCTTCGCAGATTTCGCAGCTTTTTT
>JALZVI010000276.1 GCA_023301015.1 Rickettsiales bacterium
ATGGCCACTGTAACCCCGACAATAAACCAAAATCCTGAGACTCCAGACATTCCGGTTCTCCTCGCAAACGAAATGACAGGAGAGTGTAACAAGTAAACACTGAAGGAAATCGTGCCGGCATAAGTGAGAGCCTTCGATTTTAGCCATTTGTAGAGCATCCCGCGACCGTAAACTGCCGAGGTCATCACCATGATCCAGGCAGAAATCTGAGGAATGGGCTTGGTATGGAAATAGTCATAGGGGACATCTCTAATGAGTGCCGAATAAGCGCTCGGTGTTAAGATCGCTAACATCACTAAGCCGATGATACCGACCGCGCTGAGCCATTTACTAGAGGCTAACTTCTTCATCTTTTGCGAGTAGTTCACGTCAAACCATCCCATCGAAACCCCGAGGATGAACAAGTAGAAGTATCCACCGAGTGAGATATCGTTATTCTTCACCGTAGCTGGTGGAAATGCCATAAGGCTAGCGACAATGAGAATTAGGAAGAAGACTGGGACGAGGCTTCGTCTCAACCTAGTTTCGCACTGGAGAGCCAGAAAGGTAATCAAGGGCAGGACGAGGTAGAACTTAAACTCCACAATAATGGTCCAAGTGACTCCCCATGCCTCAAGGAGTAAGAGCTGCCTGAGAACCATCATTGGAGAAAAGGCAAAGGCACCGAGGTCGTAACCTGCCAATTTGAAGCAGAGGTAAGTCGCTAATCCAAAGAAGAGAACATAAACGGAATAAAGAGGATAGACTCTGAGGAATCGCCGTTTCCAGTAGGTCTGTAACTTTGATCTCTCGTAGCTTGAGGCGCCTTTCACAAAAAACGGGCGCGAAAGGAGAAACGAGGATAAGAGAAAAAACAAATAGACTCCGGATTTCCCATTCCCACTGAAGTCAGCATGAGGCAGTGGATGATAGCCTGCGATACTGGCATGAGAGAGAATGACCACGATTGCGGCAAGACCGCGGAGTCCATTCAGCGAATCAACTTGGAGATTCACCCTACTTTTAACTTCAGGCGCTATTTTTGTGGAATCTGTCATTTGACTAGGGAATTTTTAAGAACGAGGACCATCTAGCATCTCGTATAGGAGGGTCCTAAGATTCATGATGAATGGGTAGTTCTCGGGGCCTTCACCATTCCGAAGGCACTGCTCAGAGTAGAAACAATAGGATCTCAAAAGGTAATTTAACCCACGTCTTAAGGGCTTTTGACGACCGGAATAGCCATAGCTTTTCAGAAAATCGCGTCCTTTTGAAGATTCCAGAGCCTCCCACAAATCTGCTATTTTTGGAGAATCTTCCCCTTGAATCAGAGGAAACCAGAGAAAATGAAAGAGGTCATGAAGCTCGGAGCGCTCCCCCATCCACTCCCAATCGTAAACAAATCCATCAATGCTGTCTTCTGCGTTCCACTCCACGAAGTCCCCATGGGTCACTCCTTCCAGAAAGGAAGAGCTGCCCCATAGAGTCTCAAGCCGACTCGTAAATTTGGAAACTTCTGCGGAGAGATCTAGGGCATTTAGATCCTTCAGATTCTCAGAGGCCTGAATTAATTCACTCCGAGTTTTTGAGGACTCCCACTGAACCGTCTGTGGAGCTTGATTGAAGAGAAGGTTCGCGATGTTCCCACATTTAGCCGCTAGATCTCCATGACCTCCCGGAGGTGCTGCCGATTGGATCGAGAGGTCAGGCTCAAAATGAATCAGTCTCGGAAAATATTGTTTAGGGAGACTCGTGGTCGCTAAAAATTTGAGCGCAGTGGCCTCATCTTCAATTGCGAGAGCTGCGGTGGGCTTTTCCGTGAGTTTTGCATAGGCGATAGGTTCACCCTTCTTATCTAAGAGAGAGATCGTGTATTTCGAAAACCGGTTAGGAGTCGAAACATTGACGACGAAGTTACTCACCTCTGCTTCCAGCGCCGTGGAGAGAAGGTTTGAGGGGACCGTATCCGCCATGAAGTCAGGGCTCTTCCTCATCAACTTAAACAACGACAATATTGCGTGAGTCGCTATCCGTCGCGATTTGGTATTGATCAGCTGGGTCGCAGATTTCCAATAACGGGATTCGATTGGAACGACCAATCTAGGTTTCTTCCGACTGGGGAGGACCCACCATCCCAGTGTGGCTTTCCCTTCAGTTTTGAGCCGCAAAGCTTCCACGAGTGGTTTTAACCGTTCTGACATGGAGTGGTTTCTTGGTTTGGTTTAATGCTCAGAAGCCGGCGGCGAATTGCCCGGAGTTTCTCTAACGCAACAACAGAAAATGGAAGCCGCAAGAGCAAGCTCAGACTAACTCTCTGAGTGAAACTCAGGACACCAGACGCTTGCTCGATCATTATTTTCGCCTGATTCACCTCACCTTCACTCTTTAGGTAGGAACACGCCCAAAAGAGCATCCGGAAGATTCGGCGCCGGTAGAGGTCTGGAACCTCACTTTGATCAATGTGATCGAGATAGACCGCCAAGCTTTCAGACCACATCTTCACGCGGTTCGAGGAGGTCGCACCATCATGCTCTCGATAACCGATGATTTCCTCTTCCACCAAGACTGCGTTCTGTTTTTTCTGACCCAGCGAAATCATGAGATTTAGGTCGCAGACAACGCCACAATCTTCTCGGAAGACTGCGAGGTCTCGGCGCAGTAAAGTCGCATTGATATTCACTGGAAAAGAATTCCCGACCACGAATTCTTCAAGGTTTGGAACCAAGCCTGGAGTATGCTGATAGTCTGAACGACCAAGCGCGCGGTCACCGCTCTCAACGAGGTAGGAAGCCTGCCCGATGAAAAGGTCAGCGTCCGGAAATTGACTCATCTGCGCGGCCAGAGTCCGAAGGGCTCCTGGCAACATGGTATCGTCCGCCGAAAGCACCTGAATCCAATTGTGCTGCCCCATTCGGGCCGCCCGATTCAGATTAGCGGCAAGCGGCACATGCTCCGTTTCATAGGAAATCTCTAATCGGGGGTCATCAAGCCTCGCTGCTAACTCAGTGAGAATGACCCGAGTCCGATCAGTCGATACATTCTCACACACCTTAACCTCGAAGGCAGGGTAATCTTGCGCCAAGACACTCTCGATCGCCTCCTCCACGAAGGACTCCCCGTTATAGACAGGGATACAAACTGAAATCGGATGGATCTCTTCAGGAAGCATAGGCTGGAGAGGTGTTTTTATTTGAATTTAGGAGGCGCGTGAGTTGGAAAAACAGAACGACTAAGTTACCGCAAGCAGCGAGAACCATCCCAATGACAACACCAAGGATCCCGTGCCAAATCATGAGTGGCACACCTACGATCAAACAGAGAATGGTGGCAAAGCAATATCCTCGCACAAGGAGTTTTGGCTGCGAGTGAGCCTTAATGGCCGCGCTCAACGCGAGAACAAGTGCTGAGACCATCGTGGTGGCTCCCAAAAGAGCCAAAATGAGGTTAGAGGTCTGGTATTTACCTTCGTAGGCAAATTCTAGGAGCGGCTTTCCAAAAAGAGCCAGGCCAATCGTCCAGACGGCCGGTAATAGAATTAGAATCGCTGCCATTTTCCGCAGATTTACAAGGAAATCAGGTTTTTCGATCTGACGCACCAGCCATGGTAAAAGAAGCGGAGTCATGGCCAATTGAATTTGGAGAACTGGCAGGATGAGATTGAGAGAAGCTCTTAATAATCCAGCCTCTTCATAATTCCAAAAGACTGGCAGGAGTAGGATGTAAATATTCCCAGGAATCCAAGCGAGAGCGGCAGTCAAAACAGCCCAGCGCCCGTAGCCGAGGTGCCGAGATCTCACCTCTTGAATGAAGGGCTCAGAAATCTCAGTCTCTGATTTTTCGACCGATGATCGAAGCAGCACCATCATCGTTAGAGTGCCGAAGACCGCGGAACAGATCATTAAACCTAAGCCGGTGAGAGAATTTAAATAGCCAAAGTGCCCACCCAAAAAGGTGAAAACCACAATCAATGAGAGATACGTGAGCCCCCCCACTGCTGCGATCCAAGGTTGACGGTAGAGATAGCAAACTCGCCGGATGAAAAATTGAAAACAGAGAGGACCTACGCCCAAGGCTAGTATTGCAATCAGGATGAAGATTTCAGAATCATTGTAGAGCGCGCCAATCCCCAAAATAGTGAGGGCGCAAACTGGAACGATCATTTTCCAAAAATCTCTCATCAAGAAGCCAAGGTAGCTTGTAAGCCGCTTGGCGTAGGCACCAGAGCCATTGATCATCATCGGCTCAACCAAGAACGAGGAAAAGACAATGTTGACTAGCGTGAAGATCGTGAAAGCGAGCGCAAATAGGCCGTATTCATGAGGCGCAAGTAATCTTGCGAGCTGAATGTTAATCAAAAAATTAGCCATCGAGAAGGCTCCTTGATCAACGAGGGCAGAGCCAATTTTTTTGATCGGATTCTTCATGGCTCTTTTCTCAAATCTCAAACTCCAAAGCGCCTTCTGAATGAGGTCACTTTCGAGGCTAAGAACCCCTTCTTTTTCTGATACTTTACGAGGTAATCGACAACGACCGTGAGCTGCTCCCGTGTGAATGAAAATGACTCCGAATCTGGGACGGGGAGAAAGTCTAAAGCAAGAGGTTCATCACTTGGCAAGCGGCTCTGTATCTTGTCAAAAATCACACGATTTTCCGTAAGGAATTTCTCCTGCACTTCTTGGGAAGGAATCGTCTGATCGCTCGAAATAAGAGGCAGACTCTCGCACAAGCTATTGGCCAGATCAGTCGCCGAACGGGCTTTTACTCGATTGAGTTGCCGGAGGAGTTCTCGTTCTCCGGAGCTAAGGGACCGGTTCACGGTCAGGACTGCGGGGCGCTCAAATTGAGTCCCATCAATGCCTAGCCATTCTGAGGAGGCTTCTAAAATCTGCTTCTTGTTCTTGCTGTAGTTTAAGACATTAAGTTCAGCTCCTTTGATCGCATCCAGCTTTTCAATCACGGTCTGAGTCTTGGCAGGAGTCACCACCACTTCAGGGTCGCTATAGAAATCCTGAATCGTCATTGCTCCGCCCGATCTCTTCAGAGCCTGATCATAGAGGGAGGACATGAGTCCGAATGGGTCTCTCACCAAGACTAGAAACTTCACTTTTGTGAATCCATGCTTGGATGCGACTTCCTCAATAAAGGAAAGATCCTTACTCTCAAGAATCTGGGTAAAGAAATGCTCACTGCTCAAAAGGCATGAACTTTCTGGATCCATATCGGTCAGTGCCTCGCCCAATTCAGAAGGACCTCGGAGAGAAAGCCCTCCGTTTCCAGAGGTGATCTTTCCAAATCCCCCGCCACTAATTTTCGCGGGAATCTTATAGGTGATCTTTTGTTTACGAAGGGTCTCCTCGTTGAGGCGCCACATTTCCTGAAGAAACGAGCTCCCTGTTTTGAAGTATCCAAGATGGAGATAAAGAGTTCTCATCTAATAAACTATGCGGGGATAAAACTTTTGGCCTCATTTGGCCTTGGGGGGAGTACGCCGAGCTTCAACTCTCCTTTTGCATCAGTTTCTTGCCAGATGCTGCGGGCAAAATCTGCGACCGACTGCGCCTTGCCGGAACCGACATGACGGATCTCGAGCCGCCCTGCTCCTAATGCCGCCTCTTCAGCAGCATCCACAAAGGCCTCCGAAACATCACTGACGTGGACGAAGTCCCGAACCTGATCACCAGGTGTCATTTCGAGGTCTTCCCCAGAGAGAGCTGCAGTGCGGAGACTGGGCCAGAGCCTGCCATCGGCCTCCCCTGGTCCATAGACTTGAAAGATCCGAAGCATCTTCATCCCCGCTCCCAGTTCACGGACGAGAGACTGGAACGCAACCGTCGCCGCCGCCTTAGAGGCAGGATAGGCCGTGGTAGGCTCAAGAGGGGCATCGATCGGGATTTTGCCGAGACGCTCGCCAGCAGCGCCATACTCAAAGCAGGTCCCAGCTGCTACGAAGTTGGTCAAGCCGGCCGCCGCCGCTTTGCGAAACATTCCAATCGGTTTGATGACATTCTGAAGAAGGCAATTCTCAAGCGTATCGTAGGGATGATAGGCAGAGTGTGCCGCAAGATGGATCAGCACCTCACATCCCACAAAATCGGATTCAACAATACCTGAGAGATCTTTCTCCAACCACTGAGGTTCTTTCTCCAATGGAATGCGTGGCTGGCTCTGAGCAGTCCTCCGAGATCGGAA
>JALZVI010000277.1 GCA_023301015.1 Rickettsiales bacterium
TTCCGATCTCTATGAAAAATTCTGCCGCAGCGAAGACGTTGCTTATAGTATCATCAAGCAGCTCGCAGACGACATAGAAGACATGGTCGCAATTCCCGTAGTACAATTTTCAAAAATGCTAACGGAAGAAGATCTCACAGGCATTGTCCATAAAGACAAGGGCGGCAGACAAAGAGCCGTTGCTCGCAGAAGCGGCCTAAGCAACAACCTACTGGAAGACATAATCAATCACGGGAACGAATATACCGTACAAGCGCTGATTGAGAGCAATAGCGGCGTGATTTCTGACAACGCCTCAGACAAGATTTTGGATAAATTCCCAAAGAATGAGGACCTCATAAAAGGCCTGTTCGATGCAGACAAAGTCAAGCCAGAGCGCGCGCAAGAACTCCTAGAATTTGTCTCAGAAGGACTTGGCAAAGAAATCGCGGTGAAATACGACATCCCGCAGACTTTCGTCAAAACCATAGTTTCTAGCTCGCAAGAAAAACTAACATATAAGATGATAAAAGAACAAATTGCGCTATCAAAATCAGACACAGACTTGAAAGAGACAATCAGCATGCTGCGCGCGCATGGAAACCTAAACTTCAATCTCATAATCAAAACCTTGAGCGGAGGGAATATCAACTTCCTCCTCCTCTCCTTAAGCCAGCTATGCTCAATTGCGAGCGAGAACACCGAAAAGCTGATCGAAGAAAAAGGCAATCAAGGAATCAAAGGGCTATTCAAAAAAGCCTCACTACCAGAGAATATGGCAACTGCCACAAAGGTAGTTTACAGACTAGTGCAAAAAGCCGAGAAGGATGGCCAAGCAGATATTTCAGGCTATTTAGCCAAGCAGCTGGAGCGATTAATTTACAATACTGATGACGACCAGCTACGCTACGTCCTAAATATAGTGAAAATGCCATAATACCGCGCTTTTATTTGCATATCAGGCCAGAAAAATAATTATAATTAAATCAAATTTAACTAAAATCCTGTATGGTTTTTAAATGGGGTTTGAATTGACTAACGATGATGTATCAAGTTTAGCAGACGACGGAAGCAGCGAGCAGAAGATTCGTGTTGCGCAAAAAGTATGCGACGAATACCTGCACGCTGACTACAACTCTGACGAACTGAAAATCGCGGAAGAAATCTTCCGCATAGCCATTCGTGATGCCGAAGGGAAAATTCGCGCAACAATCTCCGAGCAGCTGAAAGAATCAGAAAACCTACCGCATGATATCGTAATGTCACTCGCGCAAGACGCAGAAGAAATTGCCAAGCCAATGCTAGAGCACTCACCAGTTTTGAAGGAAGAAGACCTGCTGCAAATCATGCAGAATAATGACATACAAAAAATCATCGCCATTTCGCGCCGCAAAAATCTCACAAAACAGCTGGTGCAGACATTACTAACTAAATCAAATGCAGAAATCAGCACTAATATTGTTGAGAATAGCGAACTGGCAAACACAGATGCGGGCTTTGAAGCAATCGTCACCACACTGGCCAGCGACCGCAACGCAATTCGCAGCTTGATTGGCAGCATATCACTCCCGCCAAAACTCGCTGAAGAGATGATGGAAAAAACCGCAAAAGAGACAATTGCGCATCTAAAGAAAAAGCACAACATATCCGCCCACTCTGCCGACCGCGTTGCAGGCCACACGCTTGAGCTTTCAACACTCACAATCATCAACGAAAAATCCGCACCACAAGAAGTTGACGCACTTGTCGAGCATCTGCAAGACTTCGGCAAGCTAACAACATCACTAATCATCAGCTCGCTCTGCGCCTGCAAAATTCGCTTCTTCATCTCCGCACTCAGCACTCGCAGCGCTATAGCAAAAGGAAAGATTCGCAATATCTTGGAAGAGAACTCAGAAAAAGGAATTGGAGAATTGCTGACAAAGGCGGATTTGCCAGAGAAACTCCAAGCCTCAATCCGCATCATAATAGACTTCATCATCCAGCAGCGTGACAGCAACGCCAAGATGTCCACACGCGATTGCAGCCTTGCGCTGATTAACAAACTGGAAGAGAACTACGACCGCGACAAGGTGGAATATCTCAACTACCTACTCGCAATTGCAAAGCAAAATTTAAAAACACCAATCTTCAGCTCGCTTTAGACAATAATCGCATAAGCCCCTTCCCTATGCTCAACCAAACGCAGCCCAAAAGCCTCCTCAATTTTCTGATTCAAACGATGAATATGCGACTCAACAGTCCGCGTATCAACAGTTTCAGCATAGCCCCAAACATCTCGCAGGATTTCTGCACGCGTCACAAAACCAGTCTTTTCATGCAGCTTTGCCATCAGCGCAACCTCCTTCTCAGTCAGCTTCACCGCATGCTCACCAAGCTCTGCCAACTGCCTTTGCAGGTCAAAAGCAATTTTCTGCACCTCAAAACTCGCCCCAAAATCACGCATAATTTTGTCAACAAGCGCGCCAATCCGCAACTTCCCTTCTGGCAGGTCTGATTTGCGCAGGGTGAAGTCAGCCAATTCTTGAGCGTCCACAACCTCATAGCTCGGCATATTAAAAGCCAAGGCATCGCTTATATTCTGCGGCAAATCGAGAAAAATTTTCCGCATTGCGCTAATTATCTACACAGCTATTGGCCGCATCATCCCAGCATCTATCAGGCCCGCAATCGCAGCCAGCCGTCATTGCCATTGAGCAGCGCATACGTTCGCGGCTTCGCGCTTTGGCGCAGCTATCAACGCAGCCATTGCCAAAAACTCGCCACGAATTACTCATCTGGCTCGGATCTCCATAAAGGCATTGAGCAATTTTTTCTGCATTGGCCGAGACCTTGCCAACTTCCGCAACAAAAGCACCATCAGGCAATTGGGCATCATTCGCCTCAGACTCACAGGCGATTAGGAGAAAGGAAAAAAGGAACAATGCGCAGAAATATCTCATAGCTGAACTATAAGTGAAGTGGCCGCGGAAAGGCAAGTGGTTTTTGGCGCGGAGATAGCGCCCACAAAAAAAGCCACCCTAAAAGAGCAGCTTTTTTAAAATCTTTGAAACAAACGGCCTAAGCAGTTTTTTCTTCTAGCGGAGTTACATTAACAAAAGTGCGACCTTTGTAGCCTTTTGAGAATTGCACGTTTCCGTCAACAATAGCGTGAATTGTATAATCTTTGCCCATGCACACGTTTGTGCCTGGATGCCATTTTGTTCCGCGCTGGCGCAAAATAATGTTACCTGGTTGAACGAGTTCGCCACCGAATTTCTTCACGCCTAAGCGTTTTCCTTCTGTATCGCGACCGTTGCGTGAACTACCACCTGCCTTATGATGAGCCATTATTTACCTTCTTTGGTTGTATCTTTCTTCGCAGCAGGCTTCTTAGCCGCTGGTTTTTTTTCTTCAGTTTTCTTAGCTGCTGGCTTCTCTTCTGCCTTAGCTTCAACTTTTTTCGGAGCTGCTTTCTTTTCAGCTTTGAATTTTTCTGAACCAACTTCAACCAACTGCAATACTGTCACGTTTTGACGATGACCGTTTTTGCGTTGTGAATTTTTACGACGGCGTTTTTTGAAAACAATAACTTTCTTTGTTTTCTTTTGACGAACGATTTGCGCAACAGCTTTCGCCTTGCCTTCCAAATCTCCGCCTGAAACCAACACTTCTAGCTCAATCTTTGCGCCTTCTTCACCTTCAAGCTTTTCAACTTCAAAGATATCGCCCAAATTAGCTTTATATTGCTTTCCGCCTGTTCTTACTACTGCAAACATTTTTATTACCTATTTATAACCGCTCTTAAGCAGCTAATTTCTTAACCATTATGTTCAAACGGCTAATCTTACGAGAAACCGTGTTCAACTTGAAAACGCCCTTTGAAACTGCGTGCATCATCTCTGTCTGAGCTTTTTGCAAAGCCTCCATCGATTTTGCGTGATCGCCGGATTCAACCGCTACTTCCACTTTTTTGATAAATGTGCGCACTCGAGAACGGCGAGATTTATTAACCTCGGTCTTTCTCGCAATTACGCGAACTTTCTTTTTTGCTGATGATGTATTAGCCATAGGGTGAGTTTTATAGACGCTAACCCCAACTACGTCAAGCGGTAATTTTGGATTATTTTACACCCCAAAAAACCACCTCAAACGCCTGCTCACAGCTTATCACAGAAGGAAAAAGCGACCCATTGTCAAATAAACTTACTCTACCTAAGGTAGTATTTGGCAAATTATTTGCGGTAAAATTTGCTTTAAAAGCCTAAAATCGTCCTAACTTTGCAAGCTCAACAGCCGCACGAAGCTCTATCTCTTCAATAACCTCTGCCAGTACAGGGTCTTCAATCAGCCCTTCCTTGCGCGCCATCATCTTTTGAATATTCTCGAGCCGCCCCACAGAAATGCCGCCAAACAGCAAGCCATCGCGAATTTTCTCTAGCTCGTCGAGTATATCATTCCCGCGCTCAATAGATTTTTTTGGGGATTCTGTTGCGTCTTCAACCTCGTTGAGCATGGTTAGGGCAGAAATTGGGGATGTGGGCATTGCGCCACTTGCCGCTTCAACACCGCCGCCCATCAAATCGGCAAAGCCCGCTCCACTCACAGAGCCAGACTTCTTCTTGCCTCCCTTCGCAGATACTGGTGCAGTGTTTCCGATTTTCATAAGACTATATAATCTCTTTCCTACCAACAATCTTCAGGCCATAGCCTTCGAGGCCGACTACAGATTTTGTTGAGTTTGTTAGGAGCATCATATCAGAAATTCCTATTTCTTGCAATATCTGCGCGCCGATTCCGTATTCACGGATTTCTTCGCCGCCATTTTCCGAACTTGGAGCAACTTGGTCGCTTACGGCGGAGCGGATTGGCGAGCGGATGATGACTATCGCCCCTGCCCCGTGCTCGGCTATCATACGCATAGATTTTTGCAGCTGCCCATTCTTACCCTTTGCAGTGCCACCCAGCGCGTCATCTAATATATTATATGAATGCATGCGCACCAACGGCGTGCCTTGAGTAACGTCACCGCAAACAAGCGCTATATGCTCAGCATATTCCGTG
>JALZVI010000278.1 GCA_023301015.1 Rickettsiales bacterium
AGTCGGTCAAATATGCAGCGCTTGTACCTGCATTGGCCATTGTGTTGCTTGCTCCATATTCTGGGATTTCTGGTATGATTGAGAGGAGGGTGATGGTTAGTAATGATAGAACTGTAACTGCCAAAAACCTATGCTTTCTCGGTGTGTCTTCAGATGTTCCGACGCTGCGGATGGTTACTAGGAAGAATATTGTGGAGATTGCCGCGCCAATTGCAGCTTCCGTAATCGCCACATCTGGTGCTTGCATCACCAAATATAAGCACGCGCTGATAAGGCTAAAGATCGCCAGATATATCAGTGATTGAAGCAAATTGCGGCTGGATATTACTGCGCAAGCAATGCCCAGTAATATCAGCCATAAGCTATAGTCGTAAGACTCAAGCAATCCTTGCATATCTTACTTCTTCTTTTTCGG
The DNA here is from genome assembly GCA_023301015.1 of Rickettsiales bacterium. Next base: position 416 of record JALZVI010000278.1, read on the forward strand.
TGCAGCTTTTTTCTTAGCCGCTGGTTTCTTAGCTACTGTCTTCTTTGTCGCTGTCTTTTTCGCCGCTGCTTCCTTGGCAGGAACAACTTCATGAATATCCTCTGCAGGAGTGTCATATAGCTTCTTGTTGAAAGAACCTTCTGTCTTATCGATAAAGCCTGTGATCGCAACATCTGATGTGATGTTGATTGTTGTGCGGAACATATCCAAGATACGGTCAACACCAATCAAGATCGCGATTCCTTCAGTTGGTACGCCAATTGAAGTTAGAACCAATGTCATCACAACTAGTGATCCACCAGGGTAACCCGCAGCACCAACTGCAGCAATTGTAGATGTGAAGATGATTAGGATATAGTGATAGAACTCAAGCGGAACTTCATATGCTTGCGCAAAGAAGAGGGCTGAGATTCCGAGGTAAATCGCTGTACCATCCATATTCACCGCAGCACCAAGTGGCAGGATGAATGATGTGATTGGCTTAGAAATTCCCAATTTACGCTCTGCTACATCCATTGAAGTTGCAAGAGTTGCCTTTGATGACGTTGTTGAAAACGCGATCATTTGGTACTCAATAGACTTCTTGATGAACTGCCAAGGCTTCAAGCCTACAAGCGCGATCACGGTGATGATGAAGATGTAATGAATCCCCATACCCGTAATTGTCGCGCCAACCAGCTTGCCGAGCTGTATGAGTGCGTCCATACCAAGAGTAGCTGAAACCCACGCCATCAGGCCGAACACAGCAAGCGGTGCAAGGTTGATGATGAAGCCGATGATTTTGAACATAAGCTGAGCTGCGTCATGACAAACTTCAGCAACGCGCTGTCCTTGAGTGCCCATGAACACTAGTGCCACGCCAACGAAGATTGCGAAGAACACAGTCTGAATTGTGTCTGGCTTTGCACCCAAAGTTAGGTTTTTGCTTTTGATATCAGCGGCAAAATCCTTTGAAGCTTCAGAAGCCCCGGCCTTTGCTTTTGGCGCATAAACTTCCGTTCCGGCCATTGCACCAATTGCATTGTCAGGAATGATCGCCAAGAATGTTTGAAGAACTTTTGGAAGCTCGAATTTTTCCTTAGCAACTGATTCTTCTTGCTGAGTCTCAACTCCATCAAAGAAGCCAACACCTGGTTCGAAATAGTTACCTAGTGAGATACCAACTGAGATTGCGAAAACAGAAGTTGTAAGGTAGCACATCAGCGCTTTCTTGCCAATTCTGCCCAATGCTTCTGTGTTTGAGATTGAGTTGATTCCTGAAACTAGTGAGAAGAAAATAAGCGGTGTTACGATCATCATGATTAGGTCGATGAACAGATCACCGAACAATTTCGTGTATTCAGTATATGTCGTCGCGCCCAATTCGTTCATTTGGAAGCCCATCAGGATACCAATGATTAGACCCACAATCACTTTCTTCCAAAGATCAACCTTAGGGAGCGTGAACATAAGCAACAAGCCTGCTAGAACTGAGAGAAGTGCAGGAACATTCCCTACTGTTAGGCCCATATTTTCATCGAGAGTAACGCTTGTAACGCCTTGGAAGAGTGCAATTGCTCCACCTGCGAGGAAAACCCAAAACAAGTTTTTCTTTAGGCCGCCAACTGGTTTATAAAGCATTGTCACGGTTAAAATCGCTATTAAGAATTTATATGGTAATAGAGTTTCCAGTAAACCTGCTACGCCTGAGCCGAATGTCGCGGCGACTGAGCTGAAGAAATATAATGCTAGGGTTAATAGTCCCAGTACATAAAATGATTTTTTGCAGATTGAGTTGCAAGTTGAGTTACAAGTTTTTTCAGACATAATTCTAATTACCATTGATTAATTTGATACAAAAACCTAGACTGCTAAAAAATGGAATGCAAGGCGAAAATTTTTTATGAGTAAAATCAAAGCTATAATTATTGGTGCAAGTGGCTATACAGGCGCGGAATTGCTACGTTTGCTGGTGAGTCACCCAAATGTTGAAATTACTGCTCTAGTGGCAGAAAGCAATGCTGGGCGCGATATTACGGACTTATATCCATCACTGTTTGCGGCGAATTTTTCCAGCGAAGTTTCGGTGTTGCAAAAGTTGCATGATGTTAGCTTTGAAGGCGTGGACGTTGCTTTTTGCTGCCTTCCGCACGCAACTTCGCAAGCCGTAATTTCAAAATTACCGAAAAACCTGAAGGTGATTGACCTCTCGGCGGACTTCCGCCTGAGCGATTCTGCGCTATATGAAAAATGGTATGGCGAACACACCGCGCCAGAAATTCAGGCCGAGGCGGCTTATGGGCTGACGGAAATTTATCGGGACAAAATTGCGAACGCGCGCGTTGTGGCTTGCCCGGGTTGCTATCCAACATCAATGCTACTCGCGCTAATGCCGATTATTGATTTGCTGGATAAGGACAATATTATTATCGACGCAAAATCTGGCGTGACTGGTGCAGGCAGAAAAGTTTCTGAAAGTTTTTTGTTCAATGAAGTGAATGAAGGCGTTGGCGCATACGCGGTTGGCGGCCACAGACACTCCGCAGAACTGGTGGATAATTTGGGCGTCGAGGCAACTTTTGTCCCACATTTAATCCCGATGAATCGCGGAATTATTTCAACGATATATGCAAAATGCGATGATGTTTCTGCAGCGCGGAATGCGTTGGTGGCGAAATATGCGGATGAAGAGTTCGTGCAAATTTTGCCCGAAGGAAAGCTTCCCTCAACACACCAAGTGCGCGGCACAAACTATTGCTTTATCAATATATTTGAAGGCCAAAAGAAGGGCTGGGTAACAATCGTTTCCGTAATCGACAACCTATGCAAAGGCTCAAGCGGCCAAGCAATTCAGAACATGAATTTGATGTTCGGGCTTGAGGAGAGTGTGGGGCTGAAGCAGCTGGCGTTGTTCCCGTAGGAGAAAAGATAATGAAACCAATCATCCTCCCATATAAATCCATCCTCCCGCGCATCGCCGCCACCTCCTACATCGCGCCGGGTGCGGCTATCATCGGTGACGTGGAAATTGGTGAGGAATGCGGCATTTGGTTCAACGTCACAATCCGTGGAGATGTCGAGCCTATCAAGATCGGTGCGCGCACAAACATTCAAGACAACACTGCCATTCATTGCACGCGCGGCGGCCACCCAACCACCATCGGTGAGGGCGTGACAGTCGGGCATGGCGTGGTTTTGCATGCTTGCACGCTGGAAGATAATTGCTTCATCGGCATGGGCGCGATTGTGATGGATGATTGCGTGGTTGAGTCTGGCGCAATGCTTGCGGCGGGCGCGATGCTAACTCCAAACAAACGAATTCCAAGCGGAGAATTATGGGCAGGTTCGCCAGCGAAATTCTTTAAAAAACTCAGCGAAAAAGAGCAGGCGTTTTTCCCAATTTCCGCAGCAAATTATGTGAAGCATGTTCATGAATATAAGCATGATAATTCTGGGGAAGGGAAATGAGGTTTTTAATTTATATAGCGCCGTTTTTGCCAACAATTATATATGTGCTCTATTATATAATCCGCGACAGAAAGCGCGGCCGCGGCGAAGTTTTGCTCGGCATCCGTCAGGGCAAGTGGTTTCGCGTCGTGATTGTTTCAATCTTCCTATTCGTCTGCGTTGTTATTATGGCCGCACTCGGTGGCGAGCAAAATCGCGGCAAAAACTATGAGCCTGCCAAGTTTGAAAACGGCGTGCTGACCCCAAACAGAATCATCGACTAATATTATTCTAGCTAATTCGGATTGATTGATTATATTGTTCTCAATGGCTGAGAACGGGATATATACATATACGAACAAGCAGGTGATGGCGCGCTTATGGCGTGAGCATATTAAAAAGCAGCTGCCGAAATTGATTATTGCTGTAATGCTGATGGCCGTTGTTGCTGCCACAAACTCTGCTCAACCGCTTTTGTTGGAAGTGATCTTTGATGAGGTGCTTGGTGTAGAAGGCGGGAAATATGTGAATATAATTCCGCTCGCAATCATTGTCATTTTTTTCGTACAAGGCATCGCCAGCTATTTCTCAACAGTCCTCACAAATTCAGCAGGTTTTAAGATTGCGGAAGAGATGCAAAACAGGCTTTTTACGCATTTAATCCATCATGATTTGTCGATGTTTGCGAATAATAAATCGGGCGAATTGGCCTCGCGGATGACAAGTGAAATTGTGCAGTTGCAGCAGGTTGTTGCAAGCTTCATCATCTCTCTTTTCAAGCACGGCCTCACATTTGTTGGCCTAACTGCGGTGATGTTCTACCAAAGCTGGCAGCTGACATTGATATGCTTGGGCGTGTATGTTTTTGCAATTTATCCAATCTTGAAAATCACCAAGCGCCTGAAAAAGCTCGGCCTTCAGGGGCATCAAGAAGCGGCAGGTTTGCTCTCTCATATGAGTGAAAGTTTTTATGGCATCAAGACGGTGAAGGCGTATGGCAAAGAAGATGCTGAGCATGAAAAAGTTTCTGGCGTAATTGCAAAATTCTTCGCGCTGAAATTCAAAGGCATTCGTACCAGCACGCTTTCTTCTCCAATTCTTGAGCTGCTAGGAGGCACGGCAATTGCGTTGGTAATTTGGTCGGCCGCGAGTGGGAATATCGCAAATATTAGCAGCAAAGGTGAACTCCTTTCATTCATTGCCGCGCTCATAATTGCAACAAAGCCGATGAAGGCGATGAACGGTTTGAACAACTCTTTGCAAACGGCATTGGCTGGCGCAGA
>JALZVI010000279.1 GCA_023301015.1 Rickettsiales bacterium
CCGAAAGGAGTATCCGGCGTAGCTCAGTGGTAGAGCGGGTGACTGTTAATCACTAGGTCCTTGGTTCGAACCCAAGCGCCGGAGCCAATGAAAGCCCTTGACTTTTACGAGTTGAGGGCTTTCACCTTTTCCGGAAAGTCCAAGTGTAGGCACTTATGCGACTGTAGGCATCGCTAGCCCTCTGATCCCATTCGTTGGTTCTATTTCAAATGCTCGGGGCACATGGGAGAAATTGCAGTGAATCTGCAGAATTAGAGCCCCCAAGTTTCTGCGGTCAAAGGAAGTTCGTTGAGTTCTTTGCGAGCTTCCCGCCAGGTTGGGTAGCTTTTCTGGACGATGGCGACGAAACGATCGTTGTGGGTAGGCTCAATGAGGTGGGCCAATTCGTGAACGATGACGTATTCGAGGAGGTCCTTGGGCTTCTTCACGAGTTCGGTGTTGAGGCGAATGTGTCCTGCTTTGTGATTGCAGCTTCCCCACTTGGTCTTCATGCGCTGGAGGAAGTAACCTGTGACCTGGACCTTTAGCTTTTTCTCCCATTTTTTGATCAATGGGGGAATCGCTTCGTGAAGTAGGGTCTTGTGCCATTGGTGCATGACTTGCTCACGCTTCTCATGGGAGTTTCCCGGACGCACGGTGAGGGTAATCCGCTTGTGGTCCAAGGAAATCAATGGTTTTGCCTCCCTGTGCTCTACAATCATCAGGTAACGGCGTCCCCATAAGGAATGGCTTTCCCTTCCAATGAACTCCCGAGGTGTTTCCCGGGCTTGCTTAGCTAGCTTCTCTTGTTGATCGCGAATCCAACCGAGTTTCGAGATCGCGTAGGCGCGTGCGACATCAAGTCGCGTTGAAGATGGCGCTGCCAAGGTGACTCGACCATCCGGAGGATGAACGGATAGATGGACATTCTTAATGTCCTTACGGGTCACTTCGATGGAAAGCTCCCCGAGTTCGATGGTCTTGCTCATTAGTAGCCTGGTTGGTTCTTAATGATGTCAAAGATCGCTTGAGTCACTTCGCGGTCACGTTTCAGAAGAGGGAAGAGGACATTGCTCACCACTCCTTCGCGAGTGTCGTCGCCTTTCCAGTTAGCTGGAGCTTTCTCACGGATAGCGCGGTCAATCTTCATGGTAAGCGAGAGACGTGGATCGCCGAAGATCATCTTAGGCTCTTCAAGGATGGATCCGGTGGGCGGCTCCGGCTCAAATAAGCTGTCAGGAAGGTTTCGATAAATCGCAGTCGCTTCAGGTTTTCCATGCAGCACTGACGGTATCCCAGCTCCAGATTGGCCTTGCCCCATTCGCCTCACCAGGGCTTCCGCTTGATTGAGAAATTCTTCGTAGGAGACTGTTTCTTCCTGCTTCTGTCTGATGAGATCATTGAGCAGGGTGGACATCTCGGTGTAGAAGCGAGGATCGGCGAGTTGTTCGCGAATGATGGTTTTCCGCAGGTTGTTGATGATGCCTTCAGCGACCGAGTCCTTGGAAAGATTTCCCTTCTGGTTAAGTCTCTGTGCAATCGCGTCGTTGATCCCAGTTTTGATAATCAAGTCGGTGAGGGTGAGGTCAGGTAGGTTCCCCAAAGGATTGGCCTGGTCTGCTTGAATGTAGGTGTTGATGAGGTGGCGCATGTCGGCCTCGTAGGGCTTGATGTCCAACTCCTCACCCGAGTGCCGCTTGATCGCATTGCGAATGTCAGTGAAGAAAGTGGTTTCGCTCTGAAGCTTCTCTATTTCAGAATCTGAATAACCTGCCTCGCTCAAGTCGGTTGCCATCGCGGCATAAGCTCTTAGGAAGGAGACAACGGCTTTGTAGAAAGATATCCGTAGTTGTTCGGTATCATCGAGGGCATCTGGATCAGTTGCGTCACCGCAAAAGTAGTGGAGGTATTGCTCTACTTCACGGGGTTGCTCGACAGGTTCACAGAGATAGCTGAGAGCTTCGCGGGCGGTATCGAGCTTCTTCTTACCCTCTTCCAGCCAGTCTTTGATCGTGACATTGTCGTCCTTCCCATCGTCATCAACATCCAGCTCTTCTGATGTGTAGACGGCGATCGAGTTTTGCACCTCGTTGAAGAGTTCCTTAAAGTCGACGATGTAGCCAAAGTCCTTGTCATCACCATCGAGACGATTGGTGCGGCAGATCGCTTGGAAGAGGTTGTGATCATGGATCTCGTTATCGAGATAAATGTAGGAGCAAGATGGAGCGTCGAAGCCAGTGAGAAGCTTACTAACGACAATCAGGAGCTTGCAGTTTGCTGGCTCTTTGATGAAGTGTTGCTTCGTCTTGTCTTCGTAATCCTTGGTCGATTGATCCGCAGCGAGGACATACTTGGTGTAGGTGTCGAACTTGTAGCGTTCATCACTGTCTTTTGGCTCCCGAGAGATGGCGTTGTGGTTCGGTTGGTAGGAGGTGATGATTCCGCAATACTGCCCAAAATTGGTGTTCTGAAACAGGCGGTAGTAGTGACAGGCATCGTAGATCGAGGCTGCAACAAGAATGGCAGTGCCCCGGTCGTTATTGAGCCGTGGCTTGAGGCCAAAATCTTGAATGATACTCGCGACGATCCGTTGTTTTCGTTCACCGGCGCTCATTAACTCTTCCATCGTTGCCCATCGCTTACGAAGAACGGCTTGCTGATAGCTATTCAGAGTTCGCGTAGTTTGATCGAACCAATCATCAATCGCCTGCGGGCTGGTAAGTCGCTGCGGGACCACACGGGGTTCGTATTTTAAATCGAGGACTACCCCATCAGCGACCGCTTCGTCAAATTTGTAGGTGTGGATGTAGGTTCCGAAGACGGCGCGCGTGGTCTTTTTATCCTTCTTGAGTAGGGGGGTGCCAGTGAATCCAATGAAGACCGCGTTCTCCATCCACTTCTTCATCTGCTTGTTCATGTTTCCGCCCTGAGTGCGGTGGCATTCATCGACGAAAATGTAGAACCTTCCTTGCACTGTGGGAGGAGGGCTCTTCAAATCGGGCTCGAATTTGTGAAGGAGGGCGCAAAGTAAGCGGGGATTCGGAGCGCTGAGTTTCTCGGTGAAATCAGCGCGAGAAGTGATTCGTGGGGAAGGGGAGCCATCGCTGATGACCCCGGCGTTTCGCATTACTCCTTCGATCTGTTTGTCCAACTCGTCGCGGTCGGTGATGATCAGGACGCGCCCGTTGGGGTCGTGTTCCAGGAGCCATTTTGCGAGAAGGACCATGAGGATACTCTTGCCACTGCCCTGGGTGTGCCAGATGACGCCTCCCTCCTGCTTTTCGATACGCTCCTGAGCCTTCTTAAGACCCAGATATTGGTGAACCCTGGGAACTTTCTTGGTTCCGGCATCGAAGATGATGCAGTTGCGGATCAGGTCGAGCAGGCGTGATTTTTCACACATTTGGCCGAGGGGATGATCCAAGAGATACCCCGAGGTCTTTGGGGCATCGGTTTCCTCTTTCCAGACCAGGAAATACTTCTCCTGAGTGCCCGTGGTGCCATAGCGAAGCCCTTGGGAGTCGTTTCCAGCAAAGACAAATTGCACAGCGCTGAAGAACTGCTTGTTAAAGATCTCCTCCTGATTGGTGTTGAGTTGGCGAATGCCGTCCACGACATCGACGGAACTCCGTTTGAGTTCGATCACCCCGATGGCGAGGCCGTTGAGGTAGAGCACCAAGTCAGGTCGCCGCTGATAGCCTTCCTTGAGTGTGACTTCTTCAGCGAGGGCGAAATGGTTGTTGTCAGGGTTTTGCCAATCGATGAGGTGGACGGTCTCGTGAGGCTTTCCGATGGCGATCTGCACTTGGACTCCGTATCTCAGCAAGTTGTAGGTGCGGAGGTTGGCCTGGTAGAGGGTGATGCCGGTTGAGTCTGCGGCAGTTTCCAGCTTCTGCAACGCGGCGGAAATGTGGGCCTCGGAATAACCACGTTTGAGGAGGTTCGCGCGGAGCAGGGCAGTCTCGATACAGCGGTTGTTTTCCCGTTTGTGCCAGTCACCGAGGAATTCATACCCCAGGGAATCGCGGAAGAGGGCGATGACGCGCTCTTGGGTGCGGCGTTCGGATCTGGGCTGCTTAGGCATCGTGATTTTTGGTGTAAGCCAAATTTGAAACAACAGAGTCTATTGCTTGAATGACATCTTTTATTTTATCTGGTTCGCAAAGTTTACGAACACGGTTGGTATTTCGTTGGAAACCGCCTTTCGTTAGCAAGATTTCGTGAAATTCCAGTAACGTAGCGCCTTCATCAACGTGGTTGTAAATCAGGAATTTCCCAAGCTTCCACTCCACATCGAAGTAGATGGTGTTCCCATCAATATCCCATCCAAGTCTAATGCCGGGCTCAAAAGCGGTTTCCTTAGATTCAAAGTAAGAATGAATCTCGAGATTGAGTGAGTCCAAGAATCCGTCGGCCTTTAGATCTTGATATAGGCAATAAGTGAAGAGTTCGGCATGAGCACCGTTCATTTGAGTCTTTTTCAAAAGGTATAGTGTAGTCTCCGCAGGCCTGACCGCGCGCCGTGAGCAATAGTTGATGGCCTCTGGGTGTTCAATTAGCTCATAGCGCCAAGGGGCCGTTACGTCATGTTCTTCAATAATTGAATCTAATTGAGGGTGAACTTCTTCAGTATGCGAGAGGCGATCCCAGAGTTGTCCAAGCATAGTTCGACGTTCTGACACCCATGAGCCTGCTCCTCGTAGTAGCCTTTTCCAGCTCCCTTGCTCAGCTGAAGAATTCACCAAAAATGACTGATTTTG
>JALZVI010000280.1 GCA_023301015.1 Rickettsiales bacterium
CCAGGTGGAATGCTGCCATCTGTGCAGAAATTCAAACATCACGCAGAAAAAGCTGGGCTAAAAATAACTGACCAATTCGCTTTTGGAAAAGACTATGCCACCACGCTACGCCATTGGAAACAAAGCTTCGCATTGCATGAAGATAAGCTTGACGCGATGGGCTATGATTTGAAATTTCGCCGATTATGGAAGATGTATTTAGCCGTTTGTGCAGCAAGTTTTGAGGTTGGGCGCACCGATGTTATGCAAATGGAGCTTCAGCATGCTTAAGGTTTTGGCCATAATGCTTTTGGTTGGCGCAAATGCGTTTGCGGCTGATTATAAGGCAATGAAAACGGTAGGAAAAGGCGAGTTGAGCTGGATGTTTTGGACGGCTTACGAAGCTGAGCTGCTTTCTGATAATGGTGAATATAGCCCAGATAAACCATTTGCGCTAAAGCTTGTTTATAACATGGATTTTACTGGCAATGACATTGCCCAGCGCTCCGCGGAAGAAATTATTGCTCAGAAAGTAGCAGCCAAAGATGATATTGATAAGTGGTTAGTTGAGATGAATAATATTTTTTCTGACGTGAAAAACGGGGATTCAATAACTGGTGTCAGAAATGAGTCTGGCGAAAGCCTGTTCCTCCATAATGGTGAAGAAATTGGCCGCATAAATGACCCAGAATTCACCAAGGCCTTTTTCGGCATTTGGCTAAGTGAAAAAACTAGCGAGCCCGAATTGCGAGCGCAATTATTGGCGGGTCAGTAATGACAAAAACATCGCTATATCACTATGGTTTGCTAGCTCTCCCGCTTTCGTTTGCGGGGTTGCCGTTATATTTACATATCCCAGATTTGTATGCGACAGAGTACGGTCTTTCATTGGCGACAATTGGAATGTTGCTGTTGGCGATAAGGTTGTTTGATGCATTTCAAGACCCGATAATCGGCATATTAACCAAAGACCTAAAGAGCGACAAAAGCAAGCTGGGTCGGGTGGTTATCTTCGTCTGTTTTATGATGGCGATCGGCATGTATTTTTTGATTAGCCCGCAGGGTATATTGCCAACATATATATGGTTTGCAGTGTTTATGTTGGTTTGCACCAGCGCATTCAGTATTTTGACCATCATATACCAATCTATCGGCGCTGTGTGGAAAGAAGGGTATCATGAGCGCACGCAAATCACGACCACTAGAGAGGCTATAGGCTTGATCGGCGTCACTCTAGCGGCATTGCTGCCCAGTGTTTTGATGCAGTTTTATCCTGCGCAGGAAGCATTCCAGATATATGCTATTATCTTTGCAGGCTTAATAATCTCTGTCGCTCTTGTTTGGCTCAGATGGTTGAAGACAGTGGAATTTGAATCTCTAGTGAGTGCAAAGCCAACAAAGTTCAATTTTTTCAAGGCAAAGTCGACAAGGCCGTTATTTGTAATTTGGTTCATGAGCCAGCTATCTTCGGCAATTCCTGTCGTTCTCGTAATATTCTTCATCCGCGATAATTTGGAACTGGAGCAACTAACCGGGTTATTCTTGCTCATATACTTCCTGAGCGGCGTTATGGGGATGCCTTTGTGGAACCAAGTTCAGAAGCTCTGGGGCAAACAAAAAGCTTGGCAAATTGCGATGTTTCTGGCGGTAGCTTCCTTCGCTTGGGCATATTTATTGCAGTCGGGAGATGCTGTTGGTTATACTTTTGTTTGCGTGTTCTCTGGTCTGGCGCTTGGTGCAGAGCTGGCGATTCCTCCTTCGATATTGGCAGATAGAATATCCAAAGAATGTGCGGAGCATGAGGCCACAAAATTCTTTGGTGTATCAACATTCCTAGGCAAACTTGCACTGGCACTTGCTAGTGGTATAGTTCTGCCATTGCTGGCTTATTGGGAATATTCACCAAGCCAAAGCAATAGTGATGCGGCGGTGAACTCACTGATATTTAGCTATGCATTATTGCCTTGCCTAATCAAGTTAGCAGCTGCAATTAGTTTGAGTTTTATAAAACTGGAAGGAGAAGTAAATGTTCAAAATAAGGAGAGTTATTAGTATGGGAATTTTATGTACATTGTTTGGCTGTAGCGGTATTGAGCCGAAAAAATATGAAGAGCAAATGCCGAAGGCGGATATCAAAGAGTTTTTTGATGGGCCGATAAAAGCTTGGGGAATTATTCAAGATCGAAGCGGAAATGTTTTGAGCAAATTTGATGTTGATATGGTCGGCAAATGGAATGGTGATGTTGGGACTTTGGAAGAAGATTTTCATTACTATGACGGCAAGACCCAAAAGCGCATTTGGACAATCTCTAGTCTTGGGAACGGAAAGTATGAAGGCTCCGCAGGTGATATAATTGGCAAAGCTGAAGGCCAAGAGCATGGTAATATGATCTATTGGGAATATACGATGGATGTGCCTGTCGATGACACAACATATCGCCTAAAATTTGATGATTATATGTGGGCGATGAATGACGGCGTTGTTATTAACCGCTCATACTTCAAAAAATTTGGATTTACAGTTGCTGAGTTAACCCTCATCATGCAAAAGCAATGAGTTTTGAAAACAAAAAAATTTGGATAATTGGCTGCAGTAGTGGCATTGGCGAGGCTTT